>NZ_WIWK01000044.1:0-42913 GCF_009600165.1 Pseudomonas sp. FSL R10-0399 | reverse complement strand
TGTGAGAGCCTGGATTCTACCGGTGGCTGGCTCTCTGCCTCTCGTTTCAAGCGTTGCGCTTATTCTATGAATTCAGGTGTGATATTTCTTACTGGCCTAATGATGTATGTAATCGCGGCCATTTCGTTTTATCACGTTAAAAACGATAAGCTTGACGCAATAACGAGAGCGATAACCTCTACATCTACCATGACCTCACAAAATTTTGACGTGATACGTAAATACCCATCATGCACCAGCATTGAAAATAACGCTTCAGGAGATGGATCATCTGTAGCTGCGGACTGAGCGCTGGGTTTTTGACCATCTTGGGAATCACACAGGCGCTGAGATGAGGGCAGTATTTGGTGCCCCTGATCTGCTACTAGATGTAGTGGCATGAACACACACACACCTGCCTCTGATGAGGTGGGAAAAGTGGCGGCACTACATTTGGTTTCGCTGACCAGCTGATCGAAAACAACATGTAATGGTAGAGGAACACACCGATGAGCAATTTCAACGAAAAACAGCAAAAAATCCTCGATGCTTTCGGTGTTGGGAACGTCGCACGCGCAGCTGCTCCCAAAGAATAGAATCTGTCGCTCGGTAATAAAAACTGTCGCGGTCGCCGCTGATCACCGGTCGTTGGCCAGCGACAGCAGCCCACGGTCGAATCCTCTGCGGAGACAACGCCTGCTAAGCAGTGAGGGCTGCCATTATTTGCACCGGGTTGAATTGAAATGGAAACCGTCACCCATTACCTTGGATTGTTGGCTGCATGTCGGGCCACTTCATTTGCAAAAGGACCAGGTATGAACTCGTTAGCGGAACATTTCGAACGAAAATCCAAATTATGGAGCGTAGCCTTCAACGTCTGCGCGCTCTTGATCGCCTTCAATGCCGTGCTGTTTCTACTATACGTCTTCACCCCGATCAAAGGCCCCTTCACACTGGTATTTGGATTCTCCGCCTACAACCTTTGGATTAGCGTGGGCGCTGCAATGATCGTTGTCCTCGTGGCGTCCACTGCCTATACCAACGCGCATGGGTATGCGCGGCTATCAGGTTGGCGATTACGACTGGTTCGTCGCTACCTCTCCTGAGCAAGCGATGGAGCTGATGCGCGAAATCGGCGGCGATGAAGACTGGGATGCGAGCGACTATGAGGTCACGTTGTCCAGTGATGAGCTGCTTGATAAGCGGTTGCGTGAAGAAGACGTACCCGACAAAGACGCTGGCTCGCTGCGTGAGTGGCTGGCAGAGCCAAATCGCCGGGTTGGATCAACGGCATCGAGCCATGGGAAAAGATCAGCAATGAAGCCTAGCATCAGAGTAATTGCCAGCTACAAACCCTCGGGGTGGTTTTTCCTGACACTAAATAAGGCATTGCCATGAAGCCCAACATGTCCTCTTTGCTAAACACGAAAGCGCGTAGGAAACTGCTGGGCAGGATCAGGCTCCACGCTGTATTAAACTTTACCCGCGATTTGAGCCCGCGAACTATTTTGGCCATGTCAGCTGCGCTGATTGTTCTCATTGTCGTGGGTATTGTAGATGGGTTTGGTGGTCTATTCCTGTTCCTGCCTTGTGTTGCTTTTGTAGCTTGTTACTTGCTCGGCAGAGCGCCGTTGACTTGGAGTGAAGTTTTAGAAGCGGATTTAGCTGGTTATGAACCGCTTGATGTTGAAGCTTTCCGATATTTACAGGCTGATGTAGCAAACGTTGGGGGCATTGAACGGGACGCTTTTGACAGATGGTTTTCCTGTGAGCTAATCGCCCTTGAATCCGTTGAAGGTGCTGTTAAAAACTCACCGAGATATCGTTTTCTTGGCCGAAAATTCTGAGTAAAGCACGTGGGCTTTGGAACGATTACCAACTAGCGATGCGCGACTCCTGGGAAATGTGGGGCCGCGACGAACGAGCAGACAAGTAGGAAAAGTTGCGCTGCACCGGTATGTCAGACTTGCGGAGGGGATGGCTACATTGCCGAACCTCGAACTCCCGGTGTGGACTACCCTGCATGCACCTGACACTCCCAACCAGTAAACGGAAATGCGATTTATGCAGTATCACGCGCCAAGTAAACAATTCACAGTTTCACTGGATAACTTGCAAAGCAGCGCAGGCTGCATGCGTTTTGCAATCAAGATGATTCGGCTGTCCGCAGGTCTGTCGCTCGACGGTGGCGAGCGGCAAGGACCGATGACCAGCGCATGCCATGCTGAACAGGCGATTCTCGACGCATCCCGGATGCTTGGCATTGACCTAGGGGCGACACGGGCTGGCCTGCTGGATGTGCGAAGCACTGACTGACAAGGCACGCTGAAGGAAAATTGATCACGACCGTAGATGGTTTCTTGAGAGAATTTTAACTAAGGATAATTGGATATAGCAAAGGTTAAGAAGCTGGTGAGCCAAGTAATATAGTTTCTTTGCTTGATGTCCTGCCTTCAACCTCAAGTTCTCATATTTGAAATTTAAATAATGGTTGATATTCTCAGCCATGCACATCAAAGCCAAGATTAAGGCATAATTTATGCTCATTGCAGTTATTTTTTCTTAACAATTCTGTGTCTGTTTCTCATCCCAGGTGCTGCTTACGTCGCCGCGAACTACAGTATTGGGTGGGTGATCGCCTCAGCATTCATAGGGCTTTTTGTGTTGGGTTGGCGCAAATCTAAGCAGGCCGAGGACGTAAAAAATGAAATATACATGGACACCATTTATTGCATACATGATCTTCATAACCTTCTATGTTGCACTCCAGTTTTTCACCAGTCCTGATAGCCCTGCCTTGAGCCTGCTTTTCGCTTGGGGTGCATCAGCAGTTGTTGGCGTTATTGGGTGGGGTCTTTTTGCGTTGTACAAATCGAAAAAGCCCAGGCGCTAAAGAGCGAAATAGTATGGCATTGACTGGCGGTGGATATGCGGGCCAGACAGAAGGTGGCGCAAACGCTCGGGCAAAGGTGAAAGCCCGAGACGCTGTAAATGCAAAACTAGCGCCAGAAGCCCCGCTGACGACAACGAATTGATATAGGGAAATTGCCATGTTTATGAAGATAAAAGCTATCACCGACTACCGCGTATTGGCACTCAAAGCCCACTACGTACCGTAGCTAGGAAAATCGCCCGGAGGGCACACTCAATGATTGATGTTGAAAAGTTCGATCTGTCCCATCACCTGGAGGCAGCTGTTCAGGAACTGGATGCCGATTCAATTGGCCTGGCTCACAACATGTACGACGCCACGCTGGAACAGCTTCACGAAGTCGTGGCCTTCGCTGAGCGGTTGAAAGAGGCGGCTTTGGTAGAAATGTATGTGCGGGAGCGAAAGGCCAATGGCGTCGATGCTCGGCATCTGATTTTGCCCCCAAAGGACTATGCCGGATACAACCCCGAAAGTTGAGGGAAAGGAATGAATGTCACACTCAACAAAAAGCTGATTTCTACTTCGTGGCATGCGACAACATAGTTTGGCTCGTAACAACATAGTCTGGCACAAGAGCGGGGCCAAAACGCCCTGCTGGGATCAGCTCGTAGGCTGGAGCCCCCGGACTCACTTAAAGCTTGTGTCAAACTATGTTGTCGGCAACTCGCACCTGAATTAGCCTAAAATCAGATTCATGCCAATCTATGTTGTCTTTGGTTTCGAGATTGATCTCGGGAACCCCCAATGAATTGGGTATATTCGTGCCAAACTATGTTGTCAGCACCCATGAGCATTAATTCCCGGCTTGCAGCACTGAAAATGGTAATAACGGCCCTGGATGAGGTCCAAACTTTCAACGGAAATCTGCCTGCTTATGATGACGCTGGCGAAGGTGGTGGAGCAGCACCTGAAACGTTCATGGCACTGGTGAAGCAATACGCAGGTAATCGAGTAGAAGATTCCGAACTGGTTGAAGTGATTGACTCCATGGACGTACTGTTTCCTGAGTATGAATTTTCTTGGAAGTAATACACGCTGTCATGTAGTAAATCCCGACCTAGAAACACCCGAGGCGCAAGCCAAAAAAGAAACCCGAGTGGTAGAAGCCGCTAAGCACCAGGAAATTGTTTTGAACATTCATCATCTTGCATCATTGCTTTTGTGTACATCTGTTCTGTTATCCGCATGTGGAAATGTAGAAGACGCCAAGAAACAAGAAATCACTGCCCCAGTAAGTGCAGAGCCGGTTGAAGTCACAGTGTTGCCCGCTGAGCCAGTAGTTGAGCTAGCCCCTTTGACCTACGATCATAACTCTCTGTCAAACGTTTTTATTGGCTATGATGTTAAATCATTAGCTACTAAAGCCAAAGAGCTAGGCGTGTTGGAGAAAAAGGAATTTGAGAAAACAGAAGACTTTAAACTACGTAAAGCAGATTTTATTTCTTCTTACTTGAATCTGAATGGTAAACCGACACTTGGCTTCTTCGTGCCAACTATAAGTTTCGTGAAGTATGATGCAGACGCCGAAAAGTTTAATGTCCAGTTACAAACAGGGGGTAATTTTACTGACCTGAATTATACTCATTCCACAACGTTCCCTTTCGCAACAACCGTAAAATACGAAACGGATTATAGTCAGGAACGGCTCGGTTTAAAAGTCGAAGACAGCATAAGTTATAACGTCGCATTTAAAATCAAGGACACGGGAAGCTCATTTATAACTTTCTCGATACCTGTACCCATTGAGAAAGCTCAGCTTCTCAAGGATTCATTATCGGTCGCAGTTGTGGGGAGCATAGTAGACCCAATTGTAATGCACTGGCAGACTTCCAAAATAGAATACGACAAATTCGAACAGAGTACTCACTGGACCTTAACTTTGTCAGGCGTGCAATTCTGGCTATATGACAAGTCAACTCTTGAGGTTCTTGCAAAATTTGATCGCAATCTCAAGATTATCAACACCAAAAACAGGTAAGACACAGAACTCAATCAACCCCAAGGCTAATAGAATTCGAGCCCCAATACTGTACTTGCAGGGGCTCTGATTCAAATCAGGAGGAATCGAGTGGAGCGAAAACGACCACTCTATAGCTAAGGACTGGAGGTATTGATTGGAAATGCGACGCCCAAGTTACCGAAACATTGATAGATTGAATTGCAAATACAGCGTTAATACTGGCAAGCTCCAGGTTCACAATTTTGTAGGATAGTCCGATGCGATACATCCTCAGCGTTGCCAGGCATTATATGACCGGAAAACTCACTACAGAGCATGCGGTATATGCCCTGCGTATGCAGCCAGTGGCTGTCATAAGCAAAGGCAAAACATGGATCATCGATCCTGACTTCAAAGTCTGAAGAAAGTCAGATGCACCACCAGCCCGCAGAATCGCTGGTTTTGCAATTACTAGGGCGCGGCTCTCGCGCCCACAGAATGAGGATAAATCTGTGACGTTAACCCTGCTGGAGAAAACCCTGATCGATAACGCAAGAGCTCATCAGGCGGCGCTGGCCAACTATTATCCGAAGTATCAGGCTCGGCAATCGGAGGGCGACGATCACACTGAATACCTAAAACACTCAGGCGCTCTAACCGATCTGGTGTCACTTACACATCATGATAGTGGGCTAAGCGCGGTCGCTGCCGAACTACTGCGCGAGGTCGAAGCGCAAGACATTGCAGTGTTCAAACTTCATTTTCCGGTAGGCTCCGGTACGACTGAAAGCATCGATGAGCAAGCCAGCACCCAAATCATTCTCAAAGATGACCTTTAAGCCATCGAGCGATTTTGACAATAGCAACTACCTCAAAGAGTACCGTATGCAGCCGGAACAAATTCGCATCGAATTCTACGTAGCTGATTCTGATGACGCTCAAATATAATGGGAAGGCTATGACAATCAATCCTGAGATTTTTTGGTCAGTACTGGCAGCACTTATTGCTTACGGGATCAGTAAGCATGTTTTAGCTGTGGCTTTGGGGCAGCTGTGCGGCAAACGACCTCAAGCGGCAACAAATAACCTAACAGGAGAAATGCAGGACTGCCCATCCGAACACAAATGAATTCTTTGGAATTCATATGGGCATTCGCAGAGATTTAGGAGAAGTCGTCCAGCTTGACGATGAGACTGAGGGGCCGTTTAACCCTCGAATTCTCGCGCCTGATCAGGGGCCGGGGTACGACCAATGCGTGCAGCTGGTGCTGGAAAACTGCAAAGATTCAGCGTGTCGCGAATGGCGGCCGCTGGAGGAACTGCACGGTGAAATGACCCCCTCTGAAGAGCATGTTTATCACGTCTCCGAATGCGCGATCCGAGACGTATCAACCAACCTTACTTAGCTCAACAAGTGACTAATCAACTGCGCGATCTTGCCTAGGAATAATGGCCGAGCCACTGAGAGCACTGGGCATTCCAACTCAAGGAAGTGCCCAATCCTCATTTACTCTGTGTCCTCTGCCATGATCTGTAGTATCGAGGTGTATTTGTGCTCTGGAAATCCAGGGGCGGCCGCGAAAACTGAGTGCAACACCTGACCTTTCCGGTACGGTGCTGCCCCTATGTCCTATTCCGAACTCAGCGTTGAAGAGCGCGCGATCATTCAGCTCAGTCAAGCTCAAGGCTTCACCCTGCGCGGCATTGCTCGCCTGATTGACAGGTCGCCCTCGACCATCAGTCGAGAGCTGAAGCGCAATCGAGGCAGTAGTGGTGCTTACTCGGCCCGCTGCGCCCAGCGACAGATGAGCATTCGGCGCCAGGTTTGTCGCCCTAAGCGCAAGCTTCTGCCGGGCAGTGAGCGCTTCGAGTTGGTGACCCATATGTTGCGTGAGCGTTTGTCTCCTGAACAGATTGCCGGCAAGCTGCGCGGCATGAACATTCCCAGCCTCAGAGATGCCTACGTCTGTCGAGAGACGATCTACAACGCGATCTATGCCTTGCCGGTCGGCGAGCTGCGCAAGGAGCTGATCATCTGCCTGCGCCAAAGCAAGGCGACGCGCAGACCGCGCTCTGGCGGCGTGGATCGGCGCGGCCAGATTCCGGAGATGGTCAGCATTCACGTGCGCCCGCCAGAGATCGAAGACCGGCTGATGCCGGGGCATTGGGAGGGCGACCTGATCAAGGGTAAGGCCAACGCCTCGTCGGTAGGCACGTTGGTGGAGCGCACCAGTGGCTACCTGATGCTGGTGAAGATGAACGACGCAACGGCGACCTCGGCGATGGAGGGCTTCAGTGCAGCGCTCAACGGCATGCCGCTGGCGATGCGCAAGAGCATGACCTACGACCAAGGCCGGGAGATGGCGCGGCATGCTGAAATCACCCAGCAGACCGGGGTCGCTATTTATTTTTGTGATCCGCACAGCCCATGGCAGCGCGGCAGTAACGAAAACATCAACGGCCTGATCCGCCAGTACCTGCCCAAGGGGACTGACTTGTCGGTACACAGCCAGGAGCAACTGAATGCCATCGCCCTGCAACTGAATATGCGCCCCCGTAAGCGCTTCGATTTCAAATGCCCGATCGAAGTCATGGGAGAGGTGATGCAGGAAGCCTTGGCTATGCGGCATGATGCTCCGGCTTCAATTCAATAACCGTGTTGCACTCAGCTCCTGCAACCGCCTAGGGTTTCAATGCTTCAACCATTGACACGAGTTCACTGATACTCACATTCACACTCTCGATAGCTTTTTCGACATGCTCGATAGATTCATGACCTTTTTTCGCGATCACATTTATCTCTTTTAAACCGGTGTCAATTTTATCAATGAGCCCCGCGTTCTCCTTTACGACCTCCGCAATGTCGGAGGTTGCGGAAGCCGATCTGGCGGCAAGCTTTCTTACTTCGTCTGCAACAACTGCGAACCCTCTGCCGGAATCTCCGGCTCTTGCAGCTTCAATCGCCGCATTAAGTGCCAATAAGTTTGTCTGATCTGCAATAGAACGTATGGTGGTTACTATTTCCTGAATATTCTTTGATTTCAGATTTAGCTCTTGACCAACTTGTGCAGTATTTTCAACCTGTGATGCGATTTGAACACTGGTATTCACGCTGTTATCCAGCTCTCGCATTGCCATTGTTGTTAACGCCGATGTCTTTTCGGATGTTTGCGCCGCGAGGTTGACTGTATTAATGGCATTATTGACGCGCTCAGAAATATCTGACGCAAATTTTATCACTTTATAGACTTTACCTTGCCCATCAAGAATGGGGTTGTAAGTTGCTTCAAGCCAGACGCTCCTGCCAGACAGACTTCTTCTTAGAAATCGACCTGTCTGATAGTTACCGTTGGCCAAGTTGCGCCAGAAGTTTGGGTTATCACGATAAAAGTTTTCATCACAGAAAATGTTGTGCTGTTTACCCTTTATCTGTTCCAGTTTGCAATCCATAGCATTAAGAAAATTCTGGTTAGCATTGGTGATTGTGCCATCAGGGGTGAATTCAATTACAGCCTGTGAGCGGTTAAGTGCCGTAAAAACAGCATTCTGCGACGCAGATTCGTTATGCTGCGCGGTGACATCAAAAGCCAATTTAACAACACGATACACCTTACCTTGTTCATCCTTAATTGGCACATAACGTGCGCCGACAAAGATAATTTCTCTATTCTTCTTTATATATTTAAAGGTATCTCGCTGCGGTTTGTCCTCAAGGAGATTTCGCCAGAAGGTTGTATACTCGGGCCTCGATGTATAGGCAGTCTCAAACAAAATGCGGTGATGCTGGCCCAGAAGTTCCTGTTTACTGTACCCCATAAAGTCAGCAAACTTCTGACTCACTTCAAGTATTTCGCCTGAATGATTAAAAATCACCATCGCGGTAGCGTTTAACATGGCATTAAAGAGGAGTTTTTCATCAGAAACTTTTAGTGGTTCTGTTAAAGCGGGTGTTTTCTTTAGAAAGTCGAACATAATCAGTATTCTCTTTTATAGCTCAAAAGTAATTTTTCAAACTGCTCAACAGAGAGAGGTTTATCGAAGTAGTAACCTTGCCCCCAATCACAACCCAGTTCTGCCAGTAGCGTCGCAATTTCTTGAGTTTCAATTCCCTCAGCAAGAGTTTTCAAGCCAAAAATCTTTGCTGTTGAAATAATGGTTTTAACAATGGCGAGGTTTTTCTCATCTTCAAGTATTGACTTGATAAAGTGGGCGGTTGCAGGAGCTGAGTGCAACCGCCAGGCTTAAAAAGGCTATTTCAATTTTGATTTCAAAAGTGCTCTCATTGTATTTTTTGAACGCGCTATGAATTGGTCCTCGGTTTCTTGTTCGGTAGGATCACCAATGTCATCACTTAACTGTGCAAGAAACTCTTTATCACTTACAAGTGCAACAACCTCAACAGCGAACTCGCTGGCTTTTGTGTCCCCTAACGTAGCAACTGCTGCTAATTTTACAGCAGCATTTACACTTTTCAGCGTATTATCAAGAACTGGTACGCTAGCTCTAGTAGCCAAGTAATTTTTTATGCTCATGCCTTCTCACCACCCTTGCTTTCATCATTCTTTGATGACTTATATTGCTGACGAAATATATCTGTAAACATATCAACAATCGAATCTATAATTTTATCTTTAGTTTCCTCGGGGAGCTTTGTCCACATACCTATTAGTGACGCAAAAATGGCTAGTATTTTTTCCCACATAGTAGGTCTCCTTATTGAAATATCATTACCGACCAAGCTTTTTAAGGCTAAAGCATTAAAGTTATTCGGCAGCCAGTGCAAAAACTTTAGCCATTTACTTTGGACCCATCGAGGGTCCGCATGGCGCTCACTGGAATTCTGCTGCACCACTACCCAAGAGTCGCGTGCTGAACTCGATTTCACGACAAGGGCGGAACTGGAGCAATGCCGGACAGGCAACAGGTGCAGCCCGCTGCCGTGAGCTACACGAACTGCACCGAGTTGGATAACACGCAGCTCGATAAAATAGTAGATTGGGTTGGGCTTCAGTGAATGTGATCTGAACCCCTACACAGCCACCCTACACCTCGCCTTGACAACCGGGCTGGGCCAGTAGAAGAGGCTCGATTAAACTGAATCCATAAAAAGGGAAAGCTATGACAATCAATCCTGAGATTTTTTGTTCGGTGCTGGCAGCGCTTTTTGTTTACGGGATGAGTAAGCACGTTGTCAGTGTGGCTATGGGCCAACTCTGGGGTAAACGGCCTCAAGCGGCACCCAGCCACCTAACAGGTACTGAGCAGAGTCACAGCTTTGTCAATCAAAAGTGAACGAGTAAAAAATGATCAATCGCCAGCCAGCATATTCGCTGGCTTCTACATTAGGTTAGACGGCGTTACACGCCCGGCAGATTGGTAGCTTATATGTGAGAACAGGTAAACTGTACGTCAAAGCTTTGCATCTCCAAAATTTGAATTTAATCCACAACTATTGAAACCAACTACAAGGTATATATATGATTGATTTCTTACTCGCCAGCCTTAGTTTCATGGCGATAGTAGGCTTGAACTACATGGTTTACTACTACAAGCTCGGGGACTTTTTTGTCTTCTTGATAATACTACCCATACTTCTTTTTGCTAAAATTTTGCCAAGAGCTCACAAACTCCTATCAAGGATATTTCAACCTGAGCTTCTAATGTGCTCAGTTTGGCTTATTTCTCTAGATGCTTTCCTCTTCATATTAATGACCCCTAATGGCGAAGATGAAGCTACCTTTTTTGAAACAGTTGCTCAAAGTAGAATGTTCGATTGGCCCACGCCATATTGGCTAGTTCTTATAGCTGTCAGTATTTGTCTTTGGTCAATCATTGCTAGAACAAATAAACAGCGACGAGGTTAGTTGCTGTGCTACTGCTGACTTAATCATACCTAACCACCCCTGGTACTGCGGCGCGGTAATTCTCCCGCCCCACCCGCCGCAGTACTAATTCATCAAACACAGAAATAATCAGATTTTTGTATCACTCGAACTCAACAAGCGACGCGACATTCTGTCCTCGGATGATAACCGCAAAATCGTGGCACCTATAACCGGGTCGATAGCATCGAGACCAGTGTAGATTGCGTGGGCGCGTCTGTTTCGCAATACCCAGCGCAATAGCTCCGCGTTGTGGGAAGCAGTAATCAAATTGTCTTCCACTGCTCCGCTTTCAACATGGCTAGATCCTGACTCAAGCAGATCAGCCAGGGAATCGCCGGCATTCCTATCCACCCACCCCCACACCAGCGATTTGCATAGAGTCAGGTGGTAGAAGTCATCGAAGACCATGTGTTCGACCAGCATTCTTCTTTCCGAAGGGGTCAGGCATTCGAATCCATCAGCAGAAAGCTCACAAGACACTCCCACCGCTTGGTAGGCCCATAGACGCTGGATAACAGGCTTCTTGAAGCTGTTATCGATGGAAAGTCGAACACGCTTACCAGCGGCACGCTTGAGCCATTGATCGAACGCAAGGTTAATGCCTTCTTCCTCCGCGATGCACGAATCACTTTGGGCCTGCGACCCGCCCACAGTGCGTAGTCGGCTCAGAGCATCACGGTGAACTTGGACTGCTCGATCAAATGCCCCGTAGCTGTTCTTGATCTTGCTCCAGAGCTTCTTGTAGCCAGGGCAGTCACCACTGTCCCAAGCGCGAACATCCTCGGAGGCAGCGGTGCGATAGTGATACCACCCCCCGGCGCAGTGCGAATGGAACTCACACTGAAAACAGTAATCGTGATAGGCAGAGAGCTTGTTATCAAGCTCTTGGGTGTTGTCCGAAAGCACCTTCCACTTCCAGTCAGGGTCGTCAAGATAGATCAGCCCAGCTCCAAGCGAAGCCTCATCCGTAGTCTGGTTTGCGTTGAATGTGGTCAGACCATCAGGCTCAATCGCGAGGTCGTACCTAAAATTGCCAATGCATTGGTAGCTAGTTCCTCGAAAAACGGCGCTGCTCATTTCATCTGCTGGCGTGAAGGTAATACCTTTCGGCACGATTTCAAAAAGACGCGAGAGGTAACTACTCATGCGCTCAAACTCGATCATGTTCGGCTGCCAAAAGGTGCGCCCAGACCCATATGGACTGATCATTTTGATAGAGAAGTCCTTGATACCTAGTGGCAGAAACGTCTCCAGCAAGTATTCCGGGCCAAGCTCTACAACGGTACGAGTAAGGATCACATCTAGGATTTTTTGATCGACCTGGGCGTCTTTAACCGTTTCCTTCCAGCGTTCGAACAGGGCCATGTTTTTGCCGAAACGATTAGTTTCTGGCTCCCACGATGTGTAAAGGCACATTTCTGGTCGCCGACCGTACTTACCGAACAGATCGAGGTAGTCCCGACGCTTTCGCTCGTCCGAGAAGATCAAGTTTGACAACACGTTAATAGAGCCAGGGGTTTTCAATACACTATTGAAGTCGGCGCACTGGTCCAGGGCGTATGGAAGATTCTCTTGCCAATACTCAACCGGAAGGCTGGTTATTTCACCGCCAATCAACTCCCATTCGATTTCCTCAAGGCCCTGATCAAGCGCAAGCAACTCGCGCATGCGCGGAAAAATGGCTTTGAACGTTTCATGGCTCATGAACGAACGGTTGGCCAACTCTTTAGGGTCGATGTAGCAATGGGTGCATCTGCGGTTGCACCAGCGTGTCGCGGTGATACTGACGTTTGCCTGATTAAGCGTTCGAGCTTTATGCACAACTGGACTCCAGAAGCTGATCCCATAGCCCTCGCCCGCCAGCGCACTCACCTGAACCATCAGTAACTGGTACATGTGAAGGTCCGCCTTTACAGTAGCTGACATGCTCGCAGCGCCGGCAAGGAGCTACCCGCGTACGGTCGGCCATGATGCGTGACTTCCTACGATGGGAACTCAGGATAGGGTCCATGCCTGCCTCCAAAACATTACCTAGAAAGGTTCCTTGGAGGTCGGAATAGAGGGGATTGGTTGTGACGTTTCCGTCAGGATTCAAGGTGAGGAACCGGCTCTCACAGGCAACATTGAATTGATTGTTGGGTTGCCCGATCTTTTGCTGAAATGCACCTATCGCTATGCCGGCATCTTCGAATGCTTTCCCCCATCGGGATTGCAGCTCACGCAGAAACGACCAAGCCTCGTTATACGTAGCGGTCAACGGCAATGCAGGAACACTTTGGGCGCTGTATACAGGAGCAGCCAGGAAAGCATGGAAGTCTACTGAAACATCGAACTCCCATACCCTGCATTGGGATTTAAGAATGACCGCGGCGAGTGCATCGACTCCTGCTCGGATCGTCTCAACGTTCAATTCGACATTCACTGGGCATTCGATTCCCGCTGCCCAAAACTTGTCAAGCCCGGCCATGAATTTCCGCTGATAGTGATCCTCATCGCCGGCCAGAGAAGCCTTTCCAGCAAAGGCATAGGTTGTCTCGACTGAGCCCGCAAATTCCTCATGGGAAAGATCAATGAGCCAGTTAGGCACATTGAAGCAATTCGTCACCATGGTCTGATTCGCGTGCGGAAGAAGACTCCTAGCTGTATCGCAGTAAGTTTTCATCTGCCCATGGCCAACTAAAGTAGGCTCGCCACCCTCCCAGATGAGAGCCACTGGTCTCCCCTTCCAGAAGGTGGTGTCTAGGAAGGCTTCGAGGATTACTAATGGCAGGCGTTCTTTTGCGGCCCTGTGCGTCTCGGTAAGGTAGCAACGCTTGCAATCCACATTGCACTGCCGAGTGACATTGATAAAGCCAACGGCTTGTTTCGCTTCCATAACACCTCAGTGCGCACCTAGAAACGGTGCGCAACTCGATCAGCCGACAGCAATGATGACGTTGCTTCCCGCCCCGGCAGCTACAGGCTCGGGAACAGGCTTAGGGCGCTCAAGCCCAATCTCACTGATCGCGCCGCCAACCTTGAGGACTGAACCAATAATGCCGACAAACTCCGCAGCGGCGAGCGCGGCGACCTTGCCTTCAACGCCCAATGTCTCAGCGGCTCGCAGAGCTGCATCACTGGGCTCAACAACCCCACGGTCAATGTCTACTAGCTTGTTGAGTTGAGATTTGTTGCACAGGCTTTCCCAAGCCTCTACCAGTGCTTCTGGACTGCCAAAGCCACTAGCCAAAGTACCAACTAGATTCTTTGCAAACTCCTTCTGAGCGAGGCTTGGAGCATACTCATCGCCTTCTTCGCCATCAGCTTTGGGAAGGTACTTGTCGAGGACGGTATGGACAGCATTTTTCAACTCGTAGATGAAGCCGCACGCATCCACAAGAGAAAGACCAGTCATTTCTTTTGTAGCACGGACTAAATTGGGAACCGGCACACGAGAGTCCAATTCATCCTCAAGCATCTTGACGCGTGCAGCTCGCATTTCGGATTCTTTGAGTTGGATCGCACCACCGAGCTTTTGCATTTCAGCCACGAAGAATTCATCACCTCCCAACTCTTTCTGGATCACTACATCGAGGCGGGCCTTGATATGGTCCATTACCTCCAGGGGCACCTCATCAGTGAACAAAAGCTTCATTTCCTGATTGTTGGTTATGTCCTTTGGGGTGTGTCCAACTGCTACAGCGAATTTGTACTCAAGGTAGCCATCGAGTGGGGTCAAGCTGTAACCCGCATGCGAGTTCGAAAGCCAAAGCACTGAATAGCGTTCAAGACGCTCAATGTAAGCCTCCACCGACTCGATGGTGGTTGGGTCGTTTGGCAACATCAACCGAACGTTCAGAGTTTGCGCTTCGGCCTCATCGAGTACGACCTGCGGATCAACTGTGCAGTCTGCCCCAACGTCTATCGTGCTTCGACTCAGCGTGCCAGTGGCCAGCAGCAAGCTGAAAATGAAAGCCTCATCCAATTCAGTCGGGTCAACGTCGCTGGCACGGACTTTCAAGCCAAGCGACAACGCGTCCAACGGGATACGCTGTAATTCGGTATCACACTCGACCAAACCATAGTGAACATGGCGTACGAAATTCTTCGTCGGTTCTGCTGTTATTGCATCGGATTGGCTTTGAAAAATCGCGTCCAACTCTGATGCTTTTTTGCCAACAACAAAAATCTCGTCGGGCAGGCTTTCTTCAATGGTTTCTGGGAGCAACTGTGGGTCAAAGACCTGCACGTCTTGCTCGGTTTCGGCTGCTTTATCCATGGTTGATTATCTCCAACCACGCGAACCGTGGCATGCACCGTGGCAAGCACCGTGGCAAGCTGTATGGCAATAGCCCCAAGCGCCAATGTCAGTGGAGTCGCGGTCTTTCGCCGTGGCGGTCGCAGCCAGCAGTAGGTTGTCGATACCTTTGTGCTCTTGGCTTACAACCAACCCCTTGAGCGCATCCTGGAACTGATCAACCACGGGTTTGATAGGATTCAGCTCAAGCATGGTTCTGTATCGTTTGATTTCGCTGTCAGAACTCAACTCAGCAGCAGATTTGTCGAGCGTGATTCTCGTCGATGCCTGTGAGTGCTGCGCGAAAACAGCTGCACTAACAGCCAAGCCAACCAGAATTCGGTTCGCTGATTTGCCTTTCATACCTACCCCTACTCCAATTTTTATGTGGCCGTCAGGCCATCAGTTCACCCTGCGACTGCGATCAGACTGGGACTTTCAGCGGACGCTATACACGCATTCAAAAGTTTGAAAGCCTGGAAGCCACCAGCACATTCCCCCGACTCATCGGTCTTAGGTGTAGCCATGCAACCGCTTGAGCAGATTGGCTTGTATCGGCAGTCCTGACAGGAAATCTGGCGCTCTTGCCTCACTTCTACCAATACCGTGGCCTCAACGACTGAACCCCCCACAGCATTCCGATTACTAACCTCGGAAGTCAGGGCGGTACATGCCGAGTAGTACCCGGTCTGATCAAACGTGTGAAAACGTGTGTCGCATTTGCCTGACAAACATCCGTACCCACCAGCTTTGCCATTTCGGAGGCGATGAACGCTGTCGATAAGGCCATCAAGCGGCGAAATGTTAATTGGCTGCAACCCGGCCCTTTCCTCACGGATAAAGCGCATATAGGCCACAGCAAATCTACCAATCCACGTACTGTATTCTCGGTTCGATACCCCAATCCAATCCCAATTGGTAATGGCGTAACCGGTCTTCGTCAGCCGCTCGAAATGCACCAAGCTGATGCCTTTCTCAAGGAGGAAGTCAATCAGGTCGCGAGGGTTCCTGAACTGCTCAATAAGCGGCTTGGTCGTCGTAATGACCATGTAAGGGGAAATCCCTATTCGTTGCAACTCAACTACGTGCGTCCAGAACACCCTCTCGAATTCTGCGTTTGTTTCAGGGCGGCCTTTACGCATCATTCGGATGCCGGGGTCCCATGAAACCCCAACCTGCGAATCGAAGAATTCGCGGTAGAGCTCTGCCCAACGCAAGTCAAAATTGACCAAGTTCGTTTGGATGCTGAACCTCACTGTGAAGTCATCAAGTGACTCACGGAGAAACACGCAAACCCGGCGCATGAACTCCACGCCAACAAGCGTAGGTTCACCACCATGGAATTGGAAAAGCAGCACCTGACCTGGAGCAGCAAAACTGCGCACGCGGGACGGGATCGCTTCAATGTCTGACCACCGCATCCGCTTAGGGTTGTTTGGGATGAAGCAATGAGCGCAATGGAGATTGCAAGCCTCGATCACGCGGACGTAAATCATGTGATCAAAGTCTTTTTCTGAATCGCTCAATTGATGCGCTCCAGACCGTACGTATAGGGGTCAAAAGCTTTGTGACCTGCGGCAGTCAGGTAAGCCGACGCATGCTGACGGCCAATCGGCGAATCCACGTAGGCATGGACATGGTGTAGATGAGAACGATAGCCGGCGCATTCACCACTTCCTGTGTGGACCTGATGTTCAGTGATTGGGCAGCCACTCTTACAGAAACTCCTGAACTGGCAGGTCTTACAGTGGTTAGCAACATGATCAATCATCTGGACCTTGATCCAGTTCTTGCGCACCGGGCTCGACTGGAAAGCGTCAATACCATCCTGAGCCTTTGGCCAATCATTCTGCTCGTACTCGATCCGGTCAGGACAGGTGTTGAGCGACCCATCGGGATTGACTACAAGGAAATCACGCTGGCACTTTCCACCCCACCGCTCGCCGGGCTGGCCATGAAGAACGCCACTAATGGAAGCAGCAACAGCGTTATTGGCAACGAATGGACGCCCAGCCGCAAGATCGGCCATGCCTAGGTCAAACAGCGCTTTCAAAAACTCACTATGCTGCTTGTTGTCCGGCCTGTCTGAGCCTGCTCCATAAGCGTTGTATCGCTCAATGTTGAAGTAGTCGAAGCCGTGGTCCTTGAACCATTCATAGACCCTTGCCGGATCAGCCGTCTCGTTGGTCGTGGGCACCATAATCGGACCAACTGTGATGCCATTAGCGCGTGCCAATGACACCTTTTTGAGCCACAAATCCACATACTTCTCGTTGGAACCATTGAGGGTGCGCCCGGTGAAATCCAGAGAGGAACCAACAAAAGAGTCACATCGCTCCTGTATGAACTTCACGTGACCTTCCCTGAGTGGGATCAGGCTAGTCTGAACTGTCTCTTGGATTTCATACCGCGATAGACCAGAGCGAACCCGATCCGAATACCAGAACAAAGTCTCAGGGTTCAAACTCAATGGTTCGCCGCCGTGATATAGGATCGCAATACGTTCGTGGCCCTCGCGCAAAGCGAGTTGATTTATCAACTCAAGCGTAGCGTCAAGTGTCTCAGGGGTCATACGGCTTTTATTAGCTCGAACGTCCTCTGGCAGATAGCAGAAGTCGCAACCCACGTTACAAAAATTGGTCGGCTTCAAATATACAGTCAGCATCAGGCAGCCCCGCGACTTGCTTCGACGCGGTAACGAGCCGAAACAGGGTCGATACCAAGGCGGTACAAGAAAGGATCAGCTTCGCCGGTCACTACTGACTCCTTGAGTCGGTCGAACACCATTTTCCAAGATTGGCAATAAGCGAACTTCCCCCCCATGCCTCGCTCGAACAATACGGCATCCCGTGCGCATCCCCCCTGGCACTCTTCAAAATGGCGGCATGTCTTACAGTCTGGTGGAACGTTTCGATTGCGCCCGATGATTTCACGGGATGCAGGGGAAGAAGCTAGAGCTGGAACAACGTCAGCTCCAGTATAGAATTTGACCTCTACTGGCTGTGCGGAAACCTGCACTCCCCCGGTCAGTATGTTGCCGAAACGATGGGCAGGGTCGGCGAGGTCACTGAACTCAGAGCAGTTAAAGACACTACCATCTGGGTCTATAGTCAAGAATTTTCCACCGCAGGATTTAGTCCATGGGCAGAGCAATGTGCGGAACCCTGCAACCTTGCTTAGCATCTGGTCCAGCGGCGTAATGTTGAAGCTCGGGACCTCTTTGAGCCATCTGTCGTAGAGGTCGATCAGCATTTTCCCGTATGTCTGCGGCTGGATGAGCATGCCTGACTCACGCGCCCTGCCCGCTGGGTACGCGTAGTTGAATCGAATATCGAACCCATAATTACCGTAGGCCTTTGCTCGGTCAAAAATGTTCATCGCTCGGTCAGCTGCACCCTCGTCGTAGACGCCAATAACAAGAGGTCTGAATCCATCGGCGATCACGTCATCCATTGCCCGCCAGAACATTCGGTCATAGGTGTCAGCCTTGCCCTTTATTGTGCGGTACTTCTTATAGGGGTCGAAGCTGGTACTGATCCGGCCTTCGAACACATTTTCGAACACGTCGCGCCAGCGAGCGGAGTTGTACCCGAGCAGGTTTGTCTGTATCGCAAAGTTCAACTTCACGCCCTGGGATTCTGCATATTCCGCGCATGCGCGGAAAAACTCTGGCCCCATCAGCATTGGCTCTCCACCGTGCCAAATCCAATCGACCTTCGGGGTGAGATTGCCTTTCAGACGGTTCAAGATGATTTTGAAGTCATCAAGCGACCACTTATCAGCACCATCAGGTGGCGCAGAGCAATAAGAGCAATCCGCATTGCAGTTCTTGGTTGGTTTGGCAATGACTACTGAATAAGGCATATGCAGGCCTCAGTCCGTGTAGTAACAAAAAACATCGACAAGCGAGTCGAGGTCTTGATAGTCAGCTGAGTATCCATCGGCAACAGCAGTAACAATCCAGTAGCTCCCACTAGTGGTCAATTTGTAGTTGATACCATAACGACCAACGTAGTCAGGATCGTATGACCCAGCATAACCACCGCGCATAGCAGCAGGTCGCAACGCAGCCTTGGGCACACCACCAGAAGGACAGCTAGGCTGAGTCACAAGCCAACCATCGCGAACAATGTAGGTGCCGATCTGAACGAAATTGGGCATCCCGCTGGAAACTGGACGGTTGTTGCGACTGCGGATAATTACGTCATCAACCGTGAGCGTCTGACCCGCTGGAATGATGATCTGTCCGTCTTGAGCACTCAGGGTTAGGCTGCCAGATTGAGCGGTCAACTTAGGGTTAGCCTGAGAGAAATTTATGTCCCCGGCCTCGTTCACCTGATTACCATCCATGTACAAGGTGGTCTTCATGCGGTTGTCTTCGGGGTCGCCAGTAGCAATACGACTCAGCTTGTTTCGCAAGCCCGGTTCACTGCCTGGAATGCCAATCCTGGACGTAATCTGAAAAGAGCCAGCATTGGTAATTTCTGTCCCGGCTATGGTGTTGGTCAGGTAGCCATCCCAGTCTTTAACCGCTTGCTGCTCGACGTTGAACATCTTCGCATCGCAACTTGTCTTGATTGCGTTGTTGTAGCGGTTAGTCGTACTGACGGCAGAAAGATAGCCTTCCGTTTTGAGAACAGTGATCGCGTTCGAACAATTGGTTGCCCCGCCCGGCCAAGCAGCGTGGTTGCTGACTCGGTAACTGCGAGCAGCATCCATAATCGCGGTAGTATCCTCAGCCGTCAGGTTGGCTCTGCGGACGTTCAAATCCTCCATGAATTTCGGCGTTGTAATGGCCGCGAGGATGCCCATGATTGCCAGGACAACCATCAATTCTATGAGGGTAAAGCCGCGCTGGTTGCCGGCAATTAGATTGTTCATTCTGAACTTCACTCTTTAAATTACCTGATGATTTCGCCGGACAAAAATCTGTTCTGTTGCTGGACCCATCCAGGCCCTGCCATCTTTCTAACTGACGTGCCAACGACTATCCGTGTTCTGGTGCCAACTGTTTCAAGCTCATAACCCTCCCAGCCGTCTATCAATTCGTCTAACTCAACCGCGACGGAACATGAGCGTTCAGACATTTTGAAATAATAAGGCCGGCCAAATGGGTTTACGGTAGGCACCGCATAATCTGTCGAAAGCTGGGCCTTGATAACAGTGGCATCAGTCCAACTTGGGTAAAGGGGGCCGTATACCTTTGTGACTTTTTGACTACTAGGATCACGACTCGTTGAAACTGGAGTGACACGCACCAGATCGCAAGCCGCCACTACTTCTTTAGCTTGGCCAACAGCCCCCCTTATCTTGGCTTCGTGAATAGGTTGCCAAATGTTCGGAACCAAGAACCAAGTAAGAATAGCGATTACTGCCAACGTGATAGTCAGCTCGATCAATGTAAATCCAGCTTGACGCTTTGCCATTACATGACCATCCGCATCGTGACCATAGGCATGTAAAAACCAAGCGCAAACATCAGGAGCGAACAGACAAGAGTTAGCATGGAGATACGGCCCAAGTTATCTGAAATAGACTCAGAATACTGAACAAACATTTCAGTCAGCGCATCGGAAAGGTTCGTTAGAATTCGCGACCGCCCATCAAGATTTTGTTTCTCAAACCCTTTGAGGTTCTGTGAAATAATTTTAGGCCAGTCTTCTGTTTCCAAAACTGCACCAAGCTCACGTCCTTCCGAAGTCTGAGACATGGCATCTGAATATATCTCACGCTGCCTCCCTTTCGACCGTTCGAACAAGAACTGTAAGACCTGAGGGTTTGTAAAGCCTGACTGCGTGAGAAGCTGATAGGTCTGTACAAATTCGAGCGCTCGCTTGCAGCGATTCCGGTCATCAAATTTGTTGAACAGTGGCCACCTACGTATTGCGTTCCACAATCGGGCTCGAAGAACAAAAGCCACGACTAATAAGACAATAGCCAGTGGCCACACCGTAGTGTAGAAATGCTGGAGCGCCATTAGTACGTCGCTCATTGAATTTTTGGTAATCGGAAATTTTTGCTTATTAATAAATTCGTCGAGCATGCCTCCACCAAATAATGGGAAACCAATACCTGCTGAGGTGCCGACAATGAAGTTTACGACAGCCTTTTTCATAGGCTTCGCAAACTCCTTCTTGGTTTTATTACGCTCGCGAATAACATCAGCTGCACGCTTAAGAGAATCAGACAGATTCCCCGCCCTGTCGCCAGCGTCAGCCAAAAGAATGGCTGTTTCATCAAAGCGCAAGAGTTTCAAGAAATCACAAGCTCGCTCACAACCAGCCAAATCAGCCGGAGTGAGGTCGAGTTTTTTAAGATCGACTGATTCAACAATTGCGCGCCCAGGCGTCATGCCGGCTTCTAACTTAGAGGCGATGGTCACAAGCGTGACCACCTGCTCACTTTCAGGAAGGCGCTTTTCAGTCAGCGAAGCCCTGATTGCCCCAAAGTGATCAACTTCTACACTCTCAATATTCCGAGCATTGAACCCAGACTTGGAAATGGCTTCATCCCTAGTTAATGCCTCTATCGGCTTTGAAAGAATACCGCCTTCTGGGCCGACGAATTTAATTACGAAGTAAGCCATTTCCTAACCCTTTTAGTTGCAGCGGTACGCGACGACGATCTGTGCGGCGGTGGAGGTCACAGACTTGACGTTTGGAGCGCCGGTAAGAGCGGTTTTCAAATCAGTGGCAAGAGCTGGGTCATCAAGGTCGAGTGGGTAAGTAACGGTAGCCGTGTTGCCACCGGCTGTGGTTACGGTCCATTTCTGCCCGAACACGGTTTCAGGTTGCATCCCGCGCTCAACCAGCTTGTCGTAAGTAATAGTCGTGTTGGTGCACTTGTTGGTCATCGTTACCAAACGAGTAATGCCGCCTGGGAAATCCTTGAGCAACTGGGTTTTCACGCCTTGAATCTTGGCATCTTCTTTAGACTGAAAGAGGCCAGGCATAAGGACGAACATCAGGATTGCAATAACGGCCATAACGATGATCAGTTCGACCAACGTGAAACCCTTCTGCTTACGTGCGCCTTTCTTCCCCATTTTCATTTTTGGGGTTTGTGATGTTGGCAGGTCAGATACTGCTTTTTGCATTGTTACTCTCCAGGTTTGTAAAACAAGTTTCAGAGCGCCGCGAGGCTATTGGATTCTTGCCTGATCGGTATCGGTTGAGCGGTTTGGACAGGTACTGAAACAGCTTGTCCTGAACCGAGGGTTGAGTTCATCCCAACTCGTTCCATTTGGTAGGGCTTAAGAACAGCCTCCAGCTGATCGAACGCGATGGTGCCTTCTGCAACCAGTCGCAGTCCGTCATCCCAGAGGTCTTCGAAGGTGCCGTTCGCAATATGCTCAAGGCGCAGAATCGAGGGATTTGCTCCCTTCAAAAGCTCTAGCTGAATCTGAGGCGTAAACTCCAGAATCTCGATGATTCCGTGCCGACCTTTCTGCCCGGTTTTTCCGCAATGGTCACAGCCACCAGGGCTTATCCTGTACAGCTTGGTTTCACCCATAGCTGGTAAAAACGCCTTGTTCTGGCCATATTCCCGCAAACGCTTGGCATCGTCCTGCAAACGGTATTCAACCTTGCAGTGCTTACAGAGGCAGCGGACTAGGCGTTGTGCCAGCACCGCCGTAATGTTCGACACGATCAGGTCGATGCCGATGCCCATGTTCATCAAGCGGCCAATAGATTCGTGCGAGTTATTGGTGTGAAGCGTCGATAAGACAAGGTGGCCAGTCATAGCAGCCTTGAACGCAAGGCCCGCAGTCTCGTCATCACGCATTTCACCCACAAGAATCACATCAGGATCTTGTCGGAGTAGAGCCCGCAGCGAGTCGGCAAAACTGAGGTTTCCGTTGACCTCCGTATGGCTCATGCCTGATTGCTGCATTTCGCAAGGGTCTTCGACCGTATGGAAGTTACGGTTGGGGTTCGCGTTCTGCATATCGATCAGCTCTGCGTAGAGCGTCGTCGTCTTACCGCTACCCGTTGGCCCAGTCATGATGATCATGCCGTTCGGGAAGTTTCCGTAACGGACCATGCTGTTGTAGTTTTTTTCGGACAGGCCTTGGCGCTTTAGGTTAGCCAGTGCTGTATTGTTCCCGAGAAGTCGCAACACCATCTTGCAGGACGACTCAGACCTGCGAACTACCGGAAGCGTAGAGACACGAAGATTGATCGACTTGTTACCGTTGATTGCAAGCTCAAACTTACCGTCTTGTTGCTTGTTGATCTGATAAGCAACTCCACAACGACTCTCCATCACCGCACGAATCATTGCGTGGTAAACAGTAAGGTCCAGCTTCTTCTGAGTCTTCAAAACACCATCTATTCGGAATTGTAAATCCACCTTATCCGTCTGGGTCGGCACAAAGTGAACGTCACTCGCGTCAATACCTGCGGCTAGACGCACTATGTCGTCTACTTGCGCCAAGGCGCGCTCGTCGTTAACCTCTGAGCCGAATTGTTCTGTATCGTCACTGTGTACAGTTCTCAGCTGCGCAAGGTAGGTGTTCGAAATCACTCCTACCCACTGATATGGGATTTCATTTTTTCGCGCCCAAGCAGTCGCCTGATCCACCAACTCCTTGTCGAAAGGGTTGTTCACACAAAGATGGTCGCTGTAGGCCAGCCATCCATCCTTTGGGCCGGCACAGGTAATCAGTAAACCTTCTTCGGCATGTACAAGATGGAATAGCTTTGTGGCAGCAGCGGCTGCCTCTGCAACTGCGGTATCGTCTTTCGCAATTCGTATTGCGTCAGCCAAGATCGTGGCCATGGACTCCGAAACAGGCTGGCTTTCAGCAATCTGATGCGAGACGCGATTCTTGTCTACGAGGTACTTATAGACCATGGACTGGGCGATTTTGATTTGCTCATAACTCATGATCAGTCATCCGAGTAGCGAACAGATTTAGTCCAGTCGATACGCACGGTCCGACTCCCATCCTTACCTTTGAGCGTCACGCTATCGGCTCCAATGTGAGTGAGCTTTTGGTCATAAACGCTCTGCCCAACTGTCATTTCTTTGAAGCCATCATTGGTGAACATGGTCGCGCTATTACCGCGTAACTCGACCAGTCTCAGGACTTGCTTGCCTTTGGTTTTTTCGCTGTCGGTTGGCTTACCAACTACTTCAACCTTTCCTGGATTTGGTTCTTCCTTTGCAGGGGCCGCAGGCGCTGGAGCAGAACTAGGGAAACCAGCATCGCCAAACATTCCCTGGCCGGATGGCATAGGGATCACTGGTGCTGCACCCCCAAAAGGGTCAGACGGGTTCGTGCTAGCGTTAGCCTGCATACCCCCCCGATTGAGCATCTGAAGGGCAAGCACCTCCATGTCGCCACCAATGCCCATGGGAACGCCCTCTGCATCAACGAGGACACCGGCTTCTTTCATATCCTTATAGGACTTGGCCATGTCGGCCCGTAGCACCAGCTTCTCAGCTTTGAACTTCATGTCGCTGAGGACGCGATTCCGCTCCAGCAGATCATCGACACCATCCGCGTGTGCGCCAGTCGAAAGGGCAGCCCCCAAAGCGAAAGTGATACAACTCAGTTTGTTCATGATCAAATTCCCACGACTGACAAATACAACTTGAACTCCCCGTCAGCCATGCTGTAGTCGAGCAGGAAGACAGGATCGGTATGCTGAATCTTCTTTATTACGGCGAGCACCAGCTTGGCGTCTCCACTCACTGAGCCGCTCCAGTGTTTTAAAGGACCTTCGTAGGTACTGACACCACTACTCATGCTGCCGTCATCGGGTATAAGTTCGAGCCCGGCCAGTTCAAGAGTCGAGGAAACTTCTCGCCAAGAATCCTTTAACGGCGCAAGTACAGGAGCTGCTACCAAGTTCGAAATCAAAGCTTGGGATTCGGAAATATCCTTATCTAGGCGGTCAAAATCGCGTGGTAACTCGCGACCGCTCTGGAGCTTCAACGTACAGAACACGCTGAGCACAACAGTCGCTAAGACGGCAGCAATCATCCCGCTGCTTATTCCGCCCAAGATGCCAATATTTAACTTCTTCATTGCTGTGAGCCCTCATCTAGAGCTATCTGATCACTTTCCTCAGGCGGGCCAACTGTGACGAGATATGAGAGGTCAGGTTGCAACTCAGTCTGCAAGCCGGAAATAAACTTGGCCGGATCGACAGGCGACTTGTTGGGGGTGATGAGCATGTGTTGAGCCGTGAACCCAATCTTCAAGTCCTCCTTGACTGACGGGGTTATCGCTTTCGGATACATGTCAAACACCCTGAACAACTGGGAAAGCATCACCGAGTCGTCTGGTCGTTTAATCAGTCGTTCCCCTGACAGGGTTCTAACTCGACCATCCAACTCATCAATCAAGCTGCGCTTGGTGCTGTAGTCAGCCATACGACTTTTGTAGATCGTTTGAAGGCCATAGTTAACAGCTAATGCACCGACAGCCAGCAACCCACACAGCGCACTTACGACATACCAACGTCGCTTGTTCTCGGCCCTCATCTTTTGGGCGAGCTCGGAGCGTTTGTATGCCGGTTGGGGCGGAAGACGAAGCTCCATTAAATCCACGTCAATGACGGTGGATTTATTCAAGTCGAGCTCAAACTGACCAGGGACGAAACCGTTGACGTACTCGCCAGAGGACGCAATGTCAGCAGGCGAACTACTGGCAGCGGCGTCCTTCATCAGCAGGTATAGCCCCCGCTTTTCCTCCAGCGGGAATAGCGCCAGAGGCTCACCGAGCTGAACGACATTGTTGAAGAACAGCAGCTGCCAAAGGCCGTAAACCTTTATGCCCGGATAATCATCACGAAGCTTGTCGAGGTCATCTTCGGATACGTAGATTGCAGGTCGCCCATCTACCCCCCTGGGCTCAACAATGGAGTAAGTGTCAGTGCCTTTGTCAGTCTGCAACGAACCCAACACGTCCCGAACGACCACAATTTCTTGGCCACCGATAGTGATCGGTTTGCCAAGGCTGAATTTGGCCATTAGCGAGTACCCTCAACCACCGTCGGAGTAACCACAAGCACCAACTCGCGGCGTTCAAGCTGATTGTTCAGGTTCTGGAAGAACGGATTGATCACTGCCTTGGTGAAAGTGTTCTGCCATGGCAGACGCTCTAGAGCCTTCTCCAGCTTTTCGGTGATCAAGCCACCCAGATGCACCGACTCGCCGGAGTTGCAAATGAGCTGTGTGGAGAATTCTTTCAGCGCAATGCGCGGCGTTTCAAAGCTGTATTCGCCGATGGCAATGGTGTCGTAAGTATTGAGGTTGGAGATAACCGGGGTCACATCCACAAGCAGGCGCTCGTCATCGAGCACACGGACAGTCACAGCAAGGGTCACACCGACTTTGAGTCGGGCAAGCTTAGGTGTAACAGTGGTGTTACCGTTTTCGTCCTGACTTTGCTCCACATCGGAGATATAGGTCAGTTCTTCACCGGCATAAATCTGAGCAGGAACACCGTTTCGGACTGTCAGGTTAGGCTGGTCTTGCAGCTCTACACGACCAAACGTTTCAAGGAAGCTCAGGAACGCTTTGGCATTGCCGCGATCACCTTCGATCGTACCTGTCAGGTTCCAGAAACCACCACCCGAGAGGACCTGGGACGTGTTACTCAGGCCAACATTGAACAGGTTGCCGGAAATGCTTCCCAGCTTAAGGGCATCCCAGTTGATACCTTTCTGCTTACCGTTGTTAAGCACAACGTCATACGCCTGAACCTGGACGTTTACGATCTTGGTCGCATCGGCGACTGCTTTTTTTAGGTAGAGGTCGAGGATGCGCATTTGCGCAGGCTTGCCACCAGCGGTGACGACACCAACAGAGCGGATACCTTCGATGAAGGCTTGGCGACCATCGCTCAGCGGTTTTGCGACTTGCTCAACAGACGGGCCAAAGTTCAAGCCGACCATGGTGCTTCCGTCAGGCATGCGAGTGGCACCAGCAGGCATCCCACCAGCGCCAACCGATGTACTGTCAGCTGAGGCGCCGCTCTTTGATCGGCCCGCTTCATCTGGCTTTGGAGCACCGATGATGCGGCGAGCACCGTCCATGATTGTTTTCCATTCGTCTTCGCTCAGGTTGACTGCAATGGATGATCCAGTCGTCTGGCCTTCTTCCTCTTGCTGATCGTCACCCGCCTTCGCTCCCCGAGACTGCTTGGAAGTCACGATGCTGTTGATGTTGCGGGTAGTCGAAAACGCCGCGAGGTTCCACTGTTTGGTTTCAAAGTCGGAGACGTAAACGCGGCGCCCATCAAGCTGAATGCTGAGGTCGCGAGTGCCCTCCACGTACTCGATAAAGTCTTTGAGGCTCATGCCCTGAGAGGAAACGTCTATCGGGTCATTGAGGTTCACAGCCCCACGCGGAATGATCGCGTAACCGGGCAGCACTTCTTGGAGAACAGAACGCAAGGGCTTGTTCGGCGCCGTCAGAAAGATAGGGCGCTGCATAGCAAGGTCTTCGGTCTTAATTTCACGAACGAAGGTCGTGCCGCGTGCAGCCTGCATTTTGTTCTCACGACCCGGTGACATATCACCGTATTGGGTTTCAGGATCAATTTCGAACTGGTTAGCACAACCACTGAGTGCGCCAGCAAAAGCAATTGCCAAGCTGAGTCGAGATTTTTTCAAAATCATAATGTAGTCCCTTACTTGGCTCGGTCTGTGATCAGGAGCATTGGCGCGGGATTGCCGTTCGAATCGGTCAAATCCCAGAAATAGGCGAACCGAACGCGTGCGTCACGGACAGAAGCCGTCAACTTGCGCAATGCGAGGTCACGCGGGTCGGTTGAAATAAACTGGTAGCGGCGTTCAGCCAGTTCAGGCCGGTTGCTGAACTCCACCTGGATGCGCCAACCTTGAGGCATCATCCCGCTTGCGATTTCTTCCATCGTCGCGGACTGGTACTCAGCCTTTACAGGCTCATTGAGCACCACAGTTGGGTCGATCCGTTCCATCTGGACACGCTTTTTAGCAGCGGTTTCGATTGCCACTGCGCTGCTTTCAGCCATCATCAGGATTTGCTGACTTTCCTGTTTGATGAGTGCGACTTGATTGGCCCCTTCGGTCTTCATCATCGAAGCCTCGACCATCGCTGAGTCGTTCAAAGCAAGCGCTTGATTGATCCTCACCTCTTGCTTCTTGATTTGAGCTAGTTGGCCCTCGATAGAGGTCCGTTGCGATTCAAGGAGATTCACGCGCTGGTTCGCTTTTGCCAGTACCTCGGCATGTGCGGATTGAACAACACGCTCAGCCTCGGCACGGGCAGCGTCCAGTCGCACGCGGTTCTTATCCAAGTCAGCGAGTACGTCGCGATACTTACGTTCGGTAGCTGTTTCTTCAACAGATACG
Organism: Pseudomonas sp. FSL R10-0399; assembly: GCF_009600165.1. NCBI lineage: Bacteria > Pseudomonadati > Pseudomonadota > Gammaproteobacteria > Pseudomonadales > Pseudomonadaceae > Pseudomonas > Pseudomonas sp. FSL R10-0399. The sequence goes on along the minus strand of NZ_WIWK01000044.1, from coordinate 14,553 downwards.
ACCGGAGCATCCAGAGACAAATCAATGACCGCTGCCGGCGTGGGTTGGGTCTGCTGGAACTTCACGGTGCCGGTGACGCTCTGCGCCTTGCCGGCCTCGTACACGCGGTCGAACACAGAAAGCCCTTCGGTGCTCGCCATCGCCGCATCGCTGTATGCGTGTGCGTTGGCCGCAGTGAGAGCGATGGCTAGGCCGATTAGAGTTTTCTTCACAACTACCTCGAATTAGTTTCTGGGGTGTATATCTTCTAGTGCGCACGGGGAGCCCCCAAAACGGCAGGTAGTTGAGTGGAATCTAAAAAATATTTTCACCACCATGGGCTCATGAGATTTCAGGAGGCTCCATGGCTACCAAACCAACGGTTCAACAAAACACAGGTCTGTTTGCAGCAGCGTTCTGCTGCGTTGCGCTTGTGCTTGGCTACACCTACTACCTCACACACACCAATCAGCAGCTTGATATTCAGGCGATAGCCCTTGCCCAGAATTGGTATCAGATCAAACCACTGTGGGCTCGCCAGCTAATCTCGGCAGGCGGATATGTAGGTACGCTTTGCGCGGTGATCCTTCTGATGTGTCATGGCCTGCTCTACTGCGTTGTTGCTTTCGGCGCTGCCTACTTCGGCATCAAGCACTTCACCGAGAAGCCAGAACCCAAAGGCATAGATAGAAACCCTCAAGCCAAGGCGGCGAAAGGCGTTAACAATGCTGAAATCCCAGGGTCGGTATTGATGGTCATGCTTCCCAAGTATCCGGGCGCAGCTAGAGGGGAGTTGAAAGGTGGCAACATTGACAAGAATCCATATCAGCAGGACTTCTACCGGATCGAGCAGGCACCCGTCCCAGTAAAAGAAGGGGTTGAAATGACCCCTTTAAAGCGGCTCTACATTGCTGTCTACGGCATGCTCAAAGCGCACCCGGATGTACCAGCAAGTATTGGTGGCCATCACGCAGACGCCCCGCTGTTTGAACATTCGCTTTCAGTTTCGAAAAAGGTCCAGAGTTACTACCAAGATCGTGGCCGCCGCGAACCACTCGCCACAATTGCAGGCCTTGCTCACGACCTGGACAAGCTCCTTGCATACAAGCAAAGCGGAGACCAGTGGGTGAAAAACGTATCTGCCACACACCACAACAAATACGCTGCCTACATCGTTTCCACGCAACCAGAATTCCGTGAGTTAGCAGAGGATGATCGAAATACCTTGGTGCTAGCTCTGCGCTACTACCACGACCCTGAGAACCTGCCCATCGGTGCCAGCAATCGGACAGAAGCCCTTATTCAAGCGCTTCGCATGTGTGACGGCTTTGCGATCAAGGAAGAAAAAGCAGCAGGCGTTCAGAAACTCGATGAGGAACAGCTTGAGTCCATCGAGAAGGCTCTACTCGACACAATCTCAGAGCTAAACATCAACGGCTACCTAAGCAAGAACGGCCATGCTGGGGGCTGGACCACTCCTGCACTTGAGTACGTGATAACCCCAATGTCCACAGTGCTAGAGTTGATGGGCAAACATCTGTCTGCTGACCTGAACCGCAAGCTGCAACTTGATCATGAAACCCGCACATTCAAGCACCCGGCTGTGAAGCTGGTCAGCGAGCGTCTTCAAAAGCTTGGTTTGCTGATGATTACCTACAAGACGTACTCATCAGATATTGGCCTGTACGACTGCCGCATAGGCACCGCCCGGTTCACTTCGGTGTTAATGCTCAGCAAGCAGGAGTTGGAAAAACTCTTGCCTGGGCTTCAAGAAAAATGGGGCACGGCTGCTTACCGAATCCGCATTATTAAAGGGACAGGCGACAATTCGGTTCAGGGTGAGAATGACTTGGAAGATAGCGAGGAATAGCATCCATGAAAAAGGAGGCCAATTGGCCTCCTTGTCAGTCCTTAAGAATGCGCAGCGCGCTTTCAGTTCGAACCGTCCGCCTCGCCCTGTCCACATCGCCGAGTTCGTTCCAGCAATTGTAGGCCTTCTCATAGACGGCATTACGCTCTGCAAGCCGGCACAGCATTACATCCCGCTCATAACCTCCCAGATAGCGCTTGGCGAAGCTCTCAAGCGTACCGTCACGCCCTGTGTCCCAAAGCATCAGAGCTACCGTATCAACCGCCTTCTTTTTCGCGTCACTACTGACACCCAATGACCGGAATCTAAGCTCGCCGTTTTTGTCTCTATACATGTAGGGCGCAAGCAGTTTTTCCGCGCTATCAAAACGCCCCCCCTTTACTGATTGAAACGCTACATCTATCTGCGCCTCGCGCTGCTCTCTGGTTTGTACTGGAGGCGTGGCGAATGGCTGGCTCGTACAACCTACGACACCGATGGCCAGTACGATGGCTATGCAACCCAGCTTCATTGGCCTAGTCCTCTTTGAATTGGCGAACGCAAACGTATTTTCCACCTGCGCTGTATTGACAGTTTTCCCTGAACTCAAGCTGCTTAAGCTGGTTCGGTTTCAGGCCAAACATTCGCTGCATTTCTTTGCTGCTCGACTCTGGTGTCTTGAGCAAGAAGTAGAACGCAAAGTTGCGCAACTGGTCCTGCGTCACCTGATCAGGCTGCTGGACTCCCATCCATACCCCTACACCGAAACCGCGCCCTTCGGTAGCAATTCGGTTCACCGGGCTCAGAGGTTGCTTGGAAATTGCCTTGGCATGCTTACCTTCGTCGCAGACCAGAATGTGGCTCGCAAATTTAGGGTCAATGTTGCCCGTCTTCTTGGTGTTCAGGACGCTCATTGCGAAAGTACGCCGGGCAATGATTTCCATCATGATCTGCTGATGAGCACTGGAAATATTGGTCATGTCGTATACGTTGATCTTGGATTGAGCGACCTTGGACATTTCGCCAGTAAACAACCGGCTTTCAACCATCTGATTGATAGTGTCCCGCAACGAATAAACTGTTTCTTTCGACCAGTGCTCCCATTCCTCTCCCGTACCGTTGCGCTCAAGGTTTTCGAAAGTGAGTTGGCTTTTAACGATCCCAGCAATCACGTCTGAGGCTTCGGCAGCTGTCTCCTGGCAGCCTAAGGAAATCGAGTTTACGTCCTGACCCTCTTCGCGAGCCTTGCGAATTCCTGCAATTGTCTTGCGCTTTGCACGGCCAATCTCGTTCATGATCGAACCAACTGAGCCAGAATCAAGACCGCTCGCTATGCACTGGTAAATCAACGTCAGCTTGTCGTATACGTCCGCAAAGGTTGGGGCCTTATTGACCCAAGTGGACTCATCTTCGTGATCAATGTTGAAGTCGGAATAGACAGACTTGAGGACTTCGCCCAAGTAACTGATCTGCTTAGGCCCGAGCTTCTTGTTGAACATGTACACCAACTCTTTGGCGTTCTCGATGGTCATCACAACGCCACCGCCCTCTTGGCTGCGGGGCACTTGAAGGGGGTTAAGTGACGATCCGCCCTCAAAGTAAGAGAAACTAATGATGTTGAAATCGTCTTCCGAAACGTAGTTTGAAAGCCCGGTTTGAGTGAAGTTTTCTGGCATAAAGTCGCCCTTCACATCGAGGATGTGGAAGGTCGAGCCACGGCGGTAAACCCTTGCAATCATCTGCCTGAGGGTCCAGGTTTTACCCGATCCAGATGTACCCATGTAAAGGCCATTGAAATTATTTAGTCGAGGTGAGCACCAGCTAACAACCTCGCCCTGTGCGTCATAGCCGATCAGAATTTCTTCGTCGAATGGAACGTATGCAGTCATCAAACTTACCTGGAGAGCTGTGCGTGGTGGATTTTGAAGCCCATCACACCTTCGTAAAAAGTAGTAGCAGCGGCTAACTCGGAAGGCAGCTGCTCTTTGGAAATTCTGCGGTACGCCGATTGGCATTCCTGGCAGGTCAGTTCCTCGTTTTTGAGCTTCATGATCGTCGTAGGCGTGTTCGCGACAACCACGAAAGCGGACAGGTCATCGCAATCGCATTCGCAAGCAATGCCGCCTTTTTGGAGTTTGATTGGGCGCTCGTCGAATTCACCTTTCACTTTCGCGGCAGGTTCGGCGTCGGGGTTGAGGTCAAGCACAAGGTCCACCCACTCATCGCCGTGCCCCTTCTCGACACTCACGCCGCGCTCTGCGCAGCGGAGCTCTAGTAAGACATGGGCAATTTCATGCGGGATCACCTCTTTGAAAAAGGTGTCGAAGTCTTGCCAGATGAACAGGCCCTGGAAACGAATTTCAGCGATGCCGTGCTGCTCGCCGTTGATCTCCAATAGCGTGACCTTGGAGGCCGAGTGATCAGCCATGCCATAGTCAAACCGAACGTCTACCCAGACTCGCTTGCAGGGGAAAAGACGCAGCCGCAATATGCGATCTACCTCACGGACAATCTCTGCCTCACGGTTGATCTGAGCGTTGTGCTGCTTAATGGTGGCCGCAATAATTTCAATGGTATCCATACCTACTAGTGGGCCAGCGAAGGGCATCAAATCAAGGGTTCCCTGAAATGAAATTTCCAACTGACTAGCTTAGATACGCATCCCACTCGCGGAAATCACCGCGATTCCCACTGTCTATGAGCCGCTGTAGGTGTACAGCATCATCTAGCTTTTGGATTGACTGGAGTGCCGGAACCATCATGGATGGCCACTTCTTGTTACCAATGGCCCATATCGCTTTATGGAGGCGAACAATTTGAGGGCTGAAAGTTGGTGCTAGTCCAGAGTTCGCTGTGGAGTGGAGTGCTGATTCCCGTGACGAACCACCTGTCTCAGCAGTAGCCGGTGTCTCCCTAGACATTTGATCTGTCGGTGATTTTTCCGCGCATGCGCGGAAATATGGCGACGGATTGGATAACAAGCTCTGTACGGCGGCGTCACTCAATGACGGGTAGAGCAGCCTCCCATAGGCTAAACAATGTGCTGCCAAAGCAATTGCAGCAGCGCGATCTAGCTCCACCTCAATCGCATTCAGATGACCATTTAAGTATGTAGAAGCACTCAACGCGATCACCCGCCTACCATCACGAAAAGTTGCGGTCCCTGTAATCGCCTTCGGAGACTTCCCGGACCGAACAGCACGGTAGCTAGTGCTGTCGTAGTGGCCGACCGCCAAACCATAAAGATCGCCGGCAACGCCTAGGTCCAAATGAAACCCTATGCGAGCTTGGTCGCTGACTAGCAGGTACTTCCCCTGCTCCTTTCTACTGAACAAAAGGAACAAACAGTGGTTTACCCCCACACAATTGCCCACTGCATCAACGGTGTTGTAGATACTCAACGCTATCTGTAACGCGTGATTACTGAATACCTGATGACTGCTCGCATAGAACCCTTTGCGTGGCTCACGGTCATTCGTCGGTGTGTACCGCCAGCTGCCATCCTGTGACCAGCCAACGAAATAGGTTCTGTGCACCGTCTCAAAATCAATCAGCACGGGAGGCCCTTCTAGCAAAGCGGATGCGATGGAATGCAATCAATGATAACGCCCCGAGCAGCCAAACACTGTGAGCTACGCATGCCAGCATATAGAACAAATCACGCACCTTAGAATGTATCCGAAGGCCAGTTTTACTATCAGCGACCACGCGAACGTCAGCACCTGCTTGGTGATACAAAACCACGGACACGCCGTCCTGGCCTAGGTCATCGAAAACGCCAAATCCGTGCCCTACTTCTCCTTCTGGCTTGTGATCTTGGTAGAAACGATACAGCCCATCGATCTGCTGTGATAAAGCAACTGGTAGTGTGCCAGCTGCAACCTGACTCCCATCCCAACAGGTCAGCCCTGCCGATGTACACGCTTCCTGGAACCCAGCGTTGGGGACTGGCAAAACATAGCTATTACCCCAAGCTGCATCCTTAGCCCAAGCGGGTAAAACCTGCTGGACCAGAACGTAGTGGAACAGGGCAAATGTGATGAGAACGCTCACAGCTGAGCCACACACCATCAAGCGGTCCAGCGTACGCCACCGCTTGAACAGCACCAATGTACTCATTATCACTGTCGTGACGAGCATCAAAGCTACAGTTGCGATTTGAGGATTCTTTCCTCTGGGTAGGAATACCTCGCCTAGCCAGAAGTGACCGTCCAGCATGATAAATAAACAGGCACAGACAAGCGCACCGAGCGCTACGCGAGCGTTCAGAGTTCGTTTGAACATCAGGAAAATACAGAGGAATACAGAGAAGAAAATGAGGGTGTGATCGATTTCGGCGAAAGGTATCAAAAGAAAGGCTCCTGTGTGTAATCACAGACTGCCGTGCCCTCCATCCGCGCTGCAACCGAACTACATGCAGAAACGCTAGGGAGCTTGGTGCTTACCCAACCAAACTCCCCTTCGACGTGCCCAGGCGCACGCACAGCGACCTTAGGCGACCATTAGGCCAGCTCAGATAGGTACGCTACCGCTTCTATAATCATCGTAGAACTCTCTATCAGCGAACAACACAAATTCATGGTCGCCGCTGGAGTCGCACTCCACAGGAGGACAATTACCATAGTAACCGCACCCACTGTAAGTCGCTCTCAGGTTGCTGTTCAACTTGGCAATGATGGAGTCGAGTTGATCCAAATCATACTCCGCCGAGTAGAACAGCCGGGGAAGGTCGTAACGCGCAAGCACGCCAACGGCCCCACCGAGAAAGGACGGGAGAAACGTCACACCGATTCCTCGGAGTTGATCTACGTCTAGTTTTACATTCGGTGTCATAGGAGCCTCGCTTACTGTGTGTGTCACCCCAAAGCCGAGTCTTAGGACTGAGCTTTGGGGTGACACACACAGGCCGAAGCTTGTGGTGTCACCGAATGCTAGAAGAATTAGCCAATCATTGAGCCGACCCAGCCAGAGGCTGTGGTGACTACAGCGAACAGCAAGCTACCAATCAGCATGTACCAACCCAGCGCACGGCTGTTACGGCTAGATACAGAGCGATCTTGGTACATCAGGTAGAACTCTCGGTCAGCGGTGTTAGCCAACATAACCTGGAGCTCAATTTCTTGGGCTTGAATAACTCCCAACTCCAATTCAGCGTCGTAATCGAGGCCGAGTTCGTTAAACCGGATTTTCAGCTCGCCAGCACCATGTGCGAAACGAAACACGAATTTCCCGTTTGAAGGGTTGAAAATCTTCAATAGATCACCGCGCTTAGCAAGAAATTTCTCCCCAGCCTTCATGCGGTTGTTGTTGATTCGGCAAACGTGGTCAATAGCGTCTTGAGTCGATACAGAATGTAGCTTGTTGATCGAAGCACCATCGACGTTGACCTTAGCGGCAAAGTAGCGCTGGACCCATTGAGGATCGAGCAACCGCAGAGCACGCCATACAAAGCCTATTAGCTTAACAATGGCTTTTTCGGCGATGTTCATTTGCATAGTTTGAGCTTTCAATTTGTCTCTCCAAAGGCTCTCGGTCGCCTCGTTAATGCACACACGAAGGTGGCTTTGACCCTGCCGCCGAGCGAGGCAGGGTTTTGCTTTTTAGGCAGTTTTAAGTACAGGTTCATCAAAAAAGCTTTCGTCATCAGCGGAATCAGCATCGGTAGCAATTGCTGCCCGAGCCTCAGCACGCTTCTTCTGCATATGCAGACGCTTGGTAACACGCCTCAACGATTCGCCCTTGCGGGATGCATCGAGGAAGTCCTGTTGCGTCATAACAGCAGTAAAAGCTTTCAATAGTTCATACGGGTCTTCTGTTGGCCCAGCCTTGCGGAGGCGATAGCAGAACAACCAATAGGCCCACCGTGGCAACCATGCCCCGGTGTCATCGTAAGATTCGTCCAGTACCTTTTGGGCGCTGGCCTTAATCATGACTTCGGTGCAGTCATGCAACAAAGTGCCCTTATCACCAAATGCACGCGGCCCGATTAGAGGCTTTGTGATCCGGTATTCGTAGAACGAACCATCTTCGACCCATATCTCATTCCTGATCACAGGTGTCATGAAAAGCGCCTGTTCCAATCTGTCGATGGTGGCGTTTTCCGTGAACGATTCCGTGGTGTGGATAGAGGTATCGTCATCATCCAGGGTGGTGAGGTATCCACCTTCGCCCCACATTTTTCGACGGTCCAGCATGACCTTTGCGCGTGGCTTAGGAATAACTGGAGCTTTGGGTTTGGAGATTTTTGGGGTTTCGACAATATCGCCGAACAGATCAAATGCAGCTTGCATAGCGGAGGCCTCTTTCGGGGCGCACCACTCCCCCGTAGGGGCGTGGTGTGCCCATACGGGGTTGAAGGTTGTGGGTTACTCGAACAGCGATGAGCCAGTAAAACCGAAGCCCATGAATGTCGAGCCGCCCACAGGCGTTGCTTCAACTTCAACCTCGTTCGAGGCATCAATATCAGCTACGTCGAGAACTACCGGATCGGCAGCTACGACAGGGGTGGCTACAGCAGCAATACTTGCGACGGCCTGAGCAGCTGGAGCAGCTGGAGCAGCTGGAGCAGTTGCAACAGGTGCCACTTGCGCACCACCATTTGCCACCAGAATCGGAGGCATTTGGCTTACAACAACCAAGGGTTGCTTGTCGCGCAGTCGGGCCAGCAATTCATGCTGGTCAGACATAGCTTCAAGGCAAGCCAGAAGATTGAGGAACTGCGAGGATTGCATTCCTAAGTCTTGCTCCACGCTTTTAGGCATGAAACCCAGCGCATCATCGATGACAGTTGCCAAAGGACGAATTTGCTGGTGAACAAAGGCAAGGCCATGAAGCTTCTCAGTGATCGCACCGATACGAGCGACCGTCCGGTAGTTGATGGAGTACACACCGTGGTGCATCTTTTTCCGATTCAACACTTTCAGGATTTCACCGCTCTCACGGGCGAGGTAGTGAATAAGCCCCCCAAACACACCTTCACGCAATGCAACAATTCCGTCACGCTGAGCCTGAAAAAGAATCGGGTCAAAATCTGCCTTATCTTCATCTAGTTCGAGCTTGAGAGGAATCGAGCTATAAGCGAAGTTCATACGGCTCTTAAAATCATCCCAAGTAGGCTGACGTTTACGGAGCGTATCAACTAGCGAGTTAACAACCTCAATCGAAACACCTTCTTTGAAAGCCTCACTTGCAATAAACGCAATCCGTTTGTTGCATGTATCGTCGTAAGTCAAACTATCGCGGTCCAGCATTGCAGCCCATTCCGCTTTAATGTCATTGAGGTCATTGATTTTTGCTACAGCCTCGATACGACTGCTGATAGTGCCCATATCCAGTTGTACAGCAGCACCGCGACCGAGAACAGCATTAGCTCGGTCACGAAGGCGGCTGTAATTATTGAGAAATTCCTTTGGAAAGATTTTCTCCTGGACAAGCTTCCGAGACGCGCTCGGCAGCGAAGCAACATCAATACCCATCTTGGTGAGGTCAAGCTGACGCTCGGCACTCATGCAAGTGATCATCAGGTTAAAAACGACAACTTGATCATCATTGATTGCAGTACGTACTTTCGAAACATAAGTCTGAGTCATGGTATTTCTCTCACCTGCCGCTACAGGGATAGTTTTGTATCGTCCGGTGGCGGAAGCCGGACGAATCGAGTTGCAATGAACTCAAGAAACATCCGGCGTGGGCCGAATGTTTGTTCAGCCCACTGAGGGAAACTGCCCCCTAATTAATAGGGGGCTGATACTCACTTCTTACTTTAGGAATTCAGCCATCTTGTCAACCATGGCTGGCACAACTCCTTCGGCGTTTTCTGCATAGGCAAATTTTATGTTTGCCTCTTTCAACCAAGTGCAAGAAGAGTCGGCGCCAATAACTAGATAGATGACTTCAACCCCGCTCCTAAGAACGGTGTTGGTCATTTCAACAGCCTGGGCTTTGTCATCGGGTATTCCATCAGTCACTACCAGCAGCAGCTTACGTTGCGCTTCGTATGACATGAGGCGGGCGCCCGCTTGCATCACGGCAGAACCAATAGGGGTGCATCCACCACCTACCAGCTTGTGCAGACCAGCAATACGATCCAGAGCAACACGGTGGTCGTCCTGAAAGGACTTGACCATGCAGTTCATTTCGCCAGATTCCGGCGCGAAGCCAAGAATCTCGCGAGGGGTGCCGATCTGATGCAGTACCTTTTCAATAATGGTCAGGGCAACACGAATCTGCTCTGCCACCGTAGTTCCAGCAACACTACCGAAATTGGTAGAAGCTGAAAGGTCAGCGGTGATAGAGACAGCAGCAGTTTCCTCAACTCGCTCATCTGCTTTCGCAAATATGCGTGAATCGTTGAGGGCAAACCGATGAAGATTCCGTTCGCACAAACGCCCGGTACGGGCGCTGTACTCATCAGTTTCTTCGCGGTTGGCCAATAGTGCTCGTAGACGGTTTCCCATCACATTCGCTTTGCGACCTGAAACGGCTTGAATAGCAACCGCCATTGCACGATCCGGCTCAACTACAGGCATACCATCGACAAAGCCTTCGGCCTCACCAGTATCCTTTGAGTAGTCGAAAACCAAACCAGTGATCAGCGGCAGGTCTTTGTATGCTTCGTTGGCACCGCTAGCGATGCCTTGAGCTAGTTCCTTGATTTCTGCACCCTTGTCGAAGACTTCCTGGTCGCCCAGTTCCTCATTCAACATTTCATCAACGAGTTGAGACAGCGACTTACCAGAGTCAGCCTGAGCATTGGAACCATTCTGGCTTTCGCCATCCTGATCTTGTTCGCCCTGGTCATCACCAGCTTTGTCACCTTTACCACCCTTCGAGCCAGCATCCTTAGAGTCGCCATGACCATCCCCCTCACCTTTCGGCTCGGAGTTTGATTCATCAGCTTTACCTTCGCCCTGGGGTTCACCGTCATGCTTAGGATCAGTCTCACCAGCACCGCTTTCACCGTTCTCGTCACCTTTCGGATCGGATTCGGTATCGTCGGAGTTGCCAGTACCTTCGCAATTAGGTTCAGCATTGTCGTCATCACCGTCGGACTGGTTTTTGCCAGTGCCGCTGGAGTCATCAGACGAGCTTGGTTCGGATTCTTCGGAGCCTTCGTCATCATCGCCATCGTCACCACTCTCAGGAGAGGGCTCAGGCTGGGATTGATCTTGTTCGGCAAGCGATTTCATCAGGTCAATAATTTTGAGTGTTACATCACCGCCATCCTCTGTAGAAGAAACGGTCGGGAACTCAACATCCAACAGGTTGCGCAGCTCTGGAATCACCTTGTCCGCGTGCTGTGCCAAGTGCTTGCGCAAATTGACTTCAACACGGGTCGTGGCAATCCCTACTGATGGCCAGCGTTTAGTAGTCAGATACGCAAGGCAGTAGCACGCTACAGCCTCGCCCAGACCTGCTGAACCATCACGGAAACGGTTTCGCTTGATCAACAACATCGTCGAATCCAGCAGATACCGCCCCGCAGTCCTTTTCCAAGCAGCCTGACGGCCTTCCATGAACACGTCATCTAACGCATTAAGAAGAAATCCGGCGAACGAGCCATGCTCTTTGCCGAACGCTTGGAAGAACTTGATGTTACTACGCTGGATATGCCCGACTTCGTGATAGCCGTCACCCTTGAACAACACCAAATCATCAGGTGTTAGTTCAGCAGGCAATGCTGGCAACCACATGGTTTTACCGTCAGTGGCAGGATTGCCACCAATTACAACCTTAAGTCCAGCATCACGGGCCAAAGACCGAATGAAAGGAATCCAACCTGCTGGTGAAGTTTTAGCGTTACGCATTTCTGTCTCCTTACCCATTGCTGGGTTGTTATGCCCAGCACGGGCAGTCCCCACTTCGTAAAGCGGGAATCGAGCCTAGGGCTGATTCCAGCCCTAGGAGAGGATTAGATTTAGATGGTATTCAACTTGTCTGTAGCCAACTGCAAAGCGAGTTGATTAGCCCGAAGGCTGTAACAGACGCTTTCACGTTTCAAGGCGTCGCGGACTGGATGCAACTTTTTCAAGCGAACTACCATTACCGTGTACACAACTACTGAACGGGCAATCTCTAATCGGCACTGAGCCGATTGGATGGCTTTGCTGAACATCATCTTTGCGTTGCTAATAAAATTTTTCATGGCTATCTCTCACACGCCGCGTCGTGGATATAAAATATCTTCCAGGTGCGGAGGCCGGAAGGTTTGAGCTGTGTGCTCGGAAATCCTTCCAGCGTGAGCTGGGAGGAATTTCCCAACTCACTGGAGAAACCTCCCCTCAGGGGAGGCTTTAAAGCTTTATGCAGCTACGTCAGTTACACCCCAATCAATATCACCGTTATCCAACCCATCAAGGAATGACTGAGCTGTTTCGGAGTACTCGTTTGGAAGCTCAAGCTCAATTCCAAACACCAGTTCGTAAAACTCACGAACAACATCTTGGTCGGTTTCTTCCATCCCCGTGTAAACCGCATCAACAAACGCTTTCGCGCAGTCGGGTACGAATAGAGGGTTGCTACCGGCCATAACGTTAGTTTCCTGGGCTCCGTACATCAGGGCCTTACGACCCCAACGACGAAGTTCACGGAAGGACAGGGTGTCAGTCATGTCGCCTTGTTCGAACGAAGCGCGAACGCGAATCGCCAACTCGACCATGAACTTCGCTACTTCAACTGGCAAAGCACCATTCGTTGACCCGATCAGAGCTTTAAGCTCTAGAGCGGGTTTCATGAAGGACATTTTGAAGCAAGTGAAGCGCGAACGAACTGCACTATTTTGTGTATTAACGCCGCTAAAACGAGGATCGCGAGTCATCTTGCCACCGGTGTTGTCGGTGGCGAACAGACGGAAACGCTTGTGACGTTTGATGGTCATCGAACCCTCTAGCGCTGCAAGAGCGTCAGGGGTCATGGTTGGGTCGAGGCCATGGTGCTTCAAAGTGATTACATCATCACCGTTTGTCACATCATTGATGGATACAAGCACGCCCGGCTTGATTGCAGCAATCTCGTCGATCAAAACAGCAATCCCGTGACGCAAGCAATAGCTGAGTACTCCATCTACAGCCTTAACACTACCATCCTCGATTGTTTTAGAACCCATAAGGTAAGTCTCATCCAAGCCAGGACCGCCTGTGATGGTCATTAGAGGGATGTTCAGTCGCGCACAGAATTGCTGCACGAAAGAAGACTTACCAGTACCTTTTTCGCCGTTGAACATCATGTTTTCGCGAGCTCCATAAGAGCGAAGCACACGAGCAACCATGTCTGGCTGAAACACATATTCAGGATCAATTTTAGGTACGAATGGGGACGGAACAGCGTCAATCTGAATAAGCTGTTCGAAGCCGGGAATTGGTTCAGCGAAGCCAAAGGCAACGTGAACGTAGATCGACTTCTGGCTTGGTTTTTTTTCTGCGTTTACTTTAGTCATTTTAATTACTCAGCAACTGCCGCGAACAGTGCAAATTGGTTTAATGCCTAGGTCGCGGGGACTAGGCATGGAATTGAGAACTCCAGAAAAACACCTAACCCAGAGGGCCAAGTGGTTTTCTTGTAGCCCTCTATTACAGAGTAACCCTCCCCAGCGCTACGCTAGAGAGGGATGATTTAACGCGACAATCGTACCGGCTATTCCAGCCGCTTCGCATACAGCCACAATGAAGTGCCTACACCGAGCGCCAGGATTACAACGATATTTACGATTAAGTCGTGCATGGTTTTCACCTTTAAAGAGTTTAAAAAAAATCGAGGATATTACTTTCTCTTTTTTCTCTTTTTTCTTTTCGGTGGTCTTCTCCTTCTAGAAACAACCTCGATGGCTTTTCCTTTAGGCTTCGCTTTTTTGTAGCTACCTATAAGGTCAGACAAGAACATCACCAGCAGTATAATAGCGGTGATGATCGACAGAGATTTGCTCCAAGAAACTGGGATAATCCAGCCGCCAGTAAGCCCGAGGACAAAGGAGTTGATAGTGTAGGCCGCAGCCTTGATTTTGTTATGTTTCATTTTGATCACCATAGATTAATGTCGGCTAAATAAAACCAACGCGCAGGTGATCCCGGCGACGTTGGAAACCGTCGCCGGTAAGGTTTTTTGGTTGACAATAAGTCAGTTATTGAACACTACGAGTACTTTTCTGCGGATCTAGTTAGCGGCCCGAATCTCTAGAGCCTTACGCTTTAAAAACACAGCCGAATCAGAAACACCTATTGCTTTCGCAACTTTCAAATCTGACATTGTTCCAATCAGATCAATCATTTGCTTGGTCCAATTGATAAATTTGAAAGGCTTTATTCCTAGCGACAGACGTTTACAAAGTACTGATTTTATGGAAAAGCCAGTTCGCTCTGCCACTTCAGAATCAAACATAGTTCCTAGCAGAGAAATATTTTCCTCTGTCCAAATAGAGCCAAAACGAGAAATATGTAAACTAAGCCGCTTTTTTTGAACGATTCCGCTCGGCTTACCGGTGGCAAGTCCAACCTCAACATCTGTTAAAGTCCCAAGCAGATTTATTTCCCATTCTGACCACTTATAAGCTTTTTGAGTAACAAAGGCTGAAATAGACAGTTCGACGCGTCGATTCAATACACTTGTTCGAGCTATTTTCAACATGCTCGCAAGCTTAGAGTCAGGCATGGTCCCCCCTGAATTCAACACATAAGTGCAACGCTCACCCCTGTATGCACTTCGTACGGCGTCTTCCAGCCCAAGCGCTTGCG
>NZ_WIWK01000043.1:0-44439 GCF_009600165.1 Pseudomonas sp. FSL R10-0399 | reverse complement strand
GAACCGATTGGGGGATGCTGAAGATACTCGCTGTCCTGTTTGCTGCGCGACAGCGCGGCGTCGAAGACGGGGCGGCCAATCCTACAGAGTGAATCAGACTTTCAAGATGCGCCCGCTGATGGCCACGCCTACCAGCATCACGGCGATCAGGCCGAAGGCGATGTTCAAACTGCTGGCTTGGGCGATAAAGCCAATGGCCGCAGGCCCAACCAAAATCCCCGCATAACCCAGCGTAGTAATGGCCGGCACGGCGATGCTCTCAGGCATCACGGTCTGCTTGCCCACCGCGGTGTACAGCACCGGCACGATATTCGAGCAGCCGGCACCCACCAGCGCGTAGCCCAACAGCGACACTTCCCAGTCCGGCGCCACTGTCGCCAACGCCAGCCCGGCGGCGGCAAATAGACCGCCCAGAACGATGACCCGACGTGCGCCCAGGCGGCTGACGATGGTATCGCCAAGCAAGCGGCCTGCCGTCATGGTCAGGGCAAACGCGGCATAACCGAGCCCGGCATACACTTCGTTGATGTGTTTTTCAGAGGTCAGGAATACCGCGCTCCAGTCGAGCATCGCGCCTTCAGCCAAAAACACGGTAAAGCACAGCAACCCGATAAACAGCACCACGCCATGGGGGATGGCAAACGCCGGGCCGCTGCTCTCGCTGCCATAGGGCAACAGGTGTGGAGCGGCCTTGAACAGCGCCGCGAGGATCAGCACGATGACCACGGCCATGGCCCACAAAGGCGTCAGACCGACGGCCAGCAGGCCGCTGACCCCGGCAGCGCCGACGATCCCGCCGACACTGAACAAACCATGAAAGCCGGACATCATGTTGCGCCCGCTGGCGCGTTCAACAATCACCGCCTGCAAGTTGACGGTGGAGTCGACGGTGCCCAGCCCGGCGCCAAAGACAAACAGCGTGGCGATCAGCAACGGGATGGAACTGACCGTCGCCAGCAGCGGCAGACTCAGGCAGATCAGCAGGGTCCCGGCGGTCAGCACCCGGCGGCAACCAAAGCGGGTGGCCAGCACTCCGGCAATCGGCATTGCCAGAATCGAACCGACGCCCAGCGACAGCAGCAACAGCCCCAACGTCGCGTCATCCAGCCCGGCCCGCGCCTTGGCGTAAGGCACCAGTGGTGCCCAGGCAGCGATGCCG
Source organism: Pseudomonas sp. FSL R10-0399 (assembly GCF_009600165.1). NCBI lineage: Bacteria > Pseudomonadati > Pseudomonadota > Gammaproteobacteria > Pseudomonadales > Pseudomonadaceae > Pseudomonas > Pseudomonas sp. FSL R10-0399. Next base: position 43,280 of record NZ_WIWK01000043.1, on the reverse strand, counting down.
AAGCCGGCAATAAAAAAGGCAATTCGCGTCGAAAGTTGTTCGAGACGCCCCGGAACCGGAGGCGCTTTAGGCATGGAGGTCATGGTCTTCCTTGAAGGACAAGCGGCAAAAACAAAGCAACATCCTTACACAGTTGCGGCCAACCTCGCGACCCGCGAACGCCATCACGCTGTGGGAGCGGGCTTGCTCGCGATTGGATCGACGAGGTGTAACAGACAGACCCAGTCGTTTGCATCGCGAGCAAGCCCGCTCCCACGGGGGCCTAGACTTTACGCCGCGCGAACACCCAACCCACCAGCAGCACCAGCACGACAATCGCGCCCCAGGCCAGCGCCGGGGCGTAGTTGATCAGCCAGCTCACCGGTGTTTTATCCGACAGAATGCTGGCCACCTCTTGTTCATCCGGCCCGGAGCCAGGCACTTGCCCAAATGTCGAACGTACGTAGCGGGCCAGTGCGGCGATTTGCTCGTTGTTCATTTGGTCACGGAAACCGGGCATGAGGATGTGCCTGCCATCCATTTCGAGGTTGATGCCCCCGGCGATGACGTGCACCAGGTTATTGGGATGGGCCGAGCGCAAGTCGCGTAACCGGCCTAAATCCGGCCCTGCGGTGCCAGTGCCGTCGACCCCGTGACAACTGGCACACGCCGATTGATACAACACGGCACCATCGGTAGTGGCGTTGTTGGCCAGGTTACGCCAGCCGATAATCGGCCCCTCGACCGTGTCAGGGTCGACGCGTGCCGGACGTGAGGGCGCAGCAGGCAAGCTTTGAGTCATAACCGGTGGCACCTGGCGCAAATAGGCAATGATGTCGGCAATGTCGCTGTCGCCCAGATGGCTCAGGCTACGACTCACAGCCAGGCCCATATCACCCCCTGCGACCGCCCCCGAGTTATGGCCTTTTTGCAGAAACTGTTTGAGTTCCTCATCGCTCCAGCTACCCAGCCCGGACGGGTCGTTAGTGAGGTTGGGGGCTTGCCAGCCGCCGACAAACGCGCCGCCCAGGTGCTGTTCCGGCAACTCCGCCATGAGAACCCCGCGTGGTGTGTGACACGCACTGCAATGCCCGAGGGCCTCGACCAGATAGCGACCGCGTTCTGCCGACTCACCTTGCGCAGGTTTCTCGCCTGCCGCGTGCCCTTCCTTCAGGTACAGCGCGTTCCAGGCAATCATGGCCGGCCGTATGAACGGGAAGCCCAACTCGGTTGCGCGCACTTCATGGTTGACCGCAGGCACGCTCTGCAAATAGGCGTAGAGCGCCGACACATCGGCATCGCTGATGCCGGTGTAGGACGTGTACGGCATTGCCGGATACAGCCAGCCTTTGCCGGGGGCGCGGCCTTTGCGCAGGGCGTCGCGCAACTGTTCTTCGCTCCAGCCGCCGATGCCGGTGCGTGTGTCCGGGGTGATGTTGGAGGCATAAATAGGCCCCAGAGGGCTGGCAATTGCAGCACCGCCCGCCAGATTTTCACCATGGCAGCCCGCGCAATCGGCTGCCGTGGCGATGTATTTACCGCGCTCAACCGTGCTGGCATCGCTTGACTGAGCACTGGCCCACTGTGTGCCGAGGGCGAGGGTGACGGCTATCAAGGCTTTACGCATGTCACACCTCCTTGGCGATATGTTTGCCAGCGCGGATGGCCAGCGCCATCCCGGTCAGGGTGGGGTTCACACCGCCCGCCGTGGGCATGACTCCGGTGGTCACCAGAAACAGGTTCTGGTGATCAAAACAGCGCAGATCCCGGTCCACCACAGCATCCTCGGCCTGGGTGCCCATGCGTACCGTGCCCATGATGTGCTGCTGGCAAATCCATTGTGTGGGTGCACTGATCCGCGTACCGTTGGTGGCTTGCAGGAAGTTGGCAAAGTCGTCCATCAGCCGGGGCAGGTTGGCGTTGGTGTAGTCCGAGATCCGGTAGTCCAGGCGCAATCCCGGTAAGCCGAGCGAATCCTTGAAGCCGGGGTTCAGGGATATCCCGTTGGCCTTGTCGGGCAAATCTTCGGTCAGGGCTTCAAAGGTGAAAATACGGGCTGAACGATCGTGGATTTCGTCATCCAGCGCGGCGCCGATCTTGCGCTCCGACAGGGCGGTTTCGGCAATGCCGACAGTGGGCGGGTTGTTCAGCAAGTCATAGCGCGTCGAAGGAATACGCGTGCGGTCTGGCTGATTGCGCCGCTGCATGATCGCGCCGTGAATGTTCTGCCCGCGTCCGGCCCACAACGGCTCCGACGAAAGCAGGGTCATGTCGATGGTGGGGTGAACCATCAGGTTGCGCCCGACCATGCCCGAACGCGCACCGAGGTTGTTCATCAGCATCAGCTTGGGGGTTTCAAAGCCATGGCCGGCCAGCACATAAACTTTGGCCGTGAGCCGGGTGGCGTCACGCTTTGGCGACAGGTAGTGGAGGGCGGTCACCTTACCGTCCGCGCCAGTTTCGATCTTGTGCACGATGGCGTTGCTGCGCAGGTCGACGCCCAACTTGCGGATCTTTTCAACGACGTGATACCCCGAGTGCTTGGCGCCGATCGGGCAGTTCCAGTTGCACATGTTGTTGCCAATACACGCGGGGCGGCCGTCATAGGGTTTGCTGATGCGTGACGAAGGGGCGACGTCGATGCGATAACCCTTGGTTGCAATTTGTTGCTGCAAGCGCTGAATGGCGTAGGGCTTGGCTTCGGGCGGCAGTGGAAAAGGCCGGGAGCGGGGCGGGTAGGTGTACCCCAAGCCTTGGCCGGATTCGTCGTAATCGGCGATGCCGTTGACCCCGATTTCGTATTCGGCGTCGCAATAGAACGGCTCAAGCTCGGCATAGGTGATGGGCCAGTCCACGGCGAGGCCGAAGCTGGACTTCAAGGTCATGTCTTCGGGGAGCAGGCGCCATGTGGCCGCCGTCCAGTGCCGTGAGGTGCCGCCCACTGAACGCAGGGTGCCGGGGAACACCTCGATCCCTTCAAGGTGCGGGCTGATATAGCCGGGGCTGAAGCTGTTGGGGGCGTAGGGCACATCCGGGAACAGCGCGTTGAAATTGTTCTGCCGCGCCGAGTTACGAAAGTTGTCGGTGACTTTCCAGTCCGTGGTTTCAGGTCCGGCTTCCAGCACGATGACTTTTTTCCCGGCACGGGCCAGCTCCAGCGCCACCATGGAGCCCAGTGAACCTGAGCCCACGACAATCACGTCAGCATCGTAATCGCTCATTTCCTTGCCTCCTGGCCCAGTGCCGCGCGGGCAGCTTCGATTGAATCGAACCGGCCTTCTGCATAGGCGTGCCAGGCCGGATCAGGGGCGGCGATGATGTAATGCTTCAATGGCTGATAAGCCCAGGTGGTGGCGCCTTCCGGCAGATCAGAAGCATCGACCCCGCGTGGCGTGTCTCGCCACCAGCCTGCCGGGCCGGGTGGGTAGCTCTGCGCAGGGATAATGCCGCCGGTCTTGGCATACGCCTGCATTTCAAGAAACGTGGCGAAGGCGGCGTCATCTTCAAGAATTCGCCCTGACGGCGTACCGACATAGCCCAAATACCAGGGTTTGGCGATGATCAGTGCCGTGTCCAGATCCGTACCGCTGAGGGCCGACAGACCCGCTTCGCGGCTGGTGCTTGCCGCCAGGGTTTTGTGCAATGCTGCGAGGTGTGCGGCAAAGCCTGCATGACGCTCAGTCAGCAAGGCCTCGATCCGTGCGGCAGCACCGGGGGTCAGGTTATCGGCGCCGGTAATGATCCGGCTCACCTCGCGAAACGCATCTGAAGCAGACCCAGCGGCCCACAGTGCACTCGACCAATACAAGGCAGGCGGTATCAAGGCCAGCGATACAAGAAAGGAGCGACGATCCATAGACATAGTGCCCACCCTGGCAAACTGATTAACATCCGGTGTTAATACTTTGAAAGTTGTTTATAGCCAAAATACAACTAACAGCAAGTTTTGGTTGTTAGTCAGGGAGGGGGCTTTCAGATTAATAAAACGGGTGTTGAATCTTTGGAGTGCGACTATTTATATATGTGTTTTTGGAAATGCAAATCATTATTGATCTGTAGGAGCGAGTTTGCGTCGCGATCTTTTAAATAATCAAAAGATCGCGAGACAAGCTCGCTCCTACAATTATGTGTGTGGTTTTGAGATTTAAACCTGCAACAAACGCTCCCGGAGTTTGCCGATTTCGTCGCGCATTTGTGCGGCGGCTTCGAATTCCAGGTCGCGGGCCAGGGCGTACATTTTTTCTTCCAGTTGGCGAATGCGTTTGCTGATCTCGCTCGGCGAGCGCAATTCGTTTTCGTACTTGGCGTTTTCTTCGGCGGCCTTGGCCATGCCTTTGCGCTTCTTGCTGCGCGAACCCGGTACCACCGCGCCTTCCATGATGTCGGCTACGTCTTTGAACACGCCTTTAGGGATGATGCCGTTGGCTTCGTTGAAGGCGATCTGTTTTTCGCGACGGCGTTCGGTTTCACCAATGGCCCGTTCCATCGACCCGGTGATGCGGTCGGCGTACAGAATCGCCTGGCCATTGAGGTTACGAGCGGCGCGGCCAATGGTCTGGATCAAGGAGCGTTCTGAGCGCAGGAAGCCTTCCTTGTCGGCGTCGAGAATCGCCACCAGCGACACTTCGGGCATGTCCAGGCCTTCACGCAGCAAGTTGATGCCCACCAGCACATCAAACACGCCCAGGCGCAAATCGCGAATGATCTCGACCCGCTCCACGGTATCGATGTCCGAGTGCAGGTAACGCACGCGTACGCCGTGATCGGCCAGGTAGTCGGTCAAGTCTTCTGACATGCGCTTGGTTAGCGTAGTCACCAGCACGCGTTCTTCAATCGCTACGCGTTTGTTGATTTCGGAGAGCAGATCGTCGACCTGGGTCAGCGCCGGGCGAATCTCGATTTGCGGGTCAACCAGACCGGTTGGCCGTACTACCTGCTCAATTACCTGGCCCGCGTGCTCGGCTTCGTAGTTGCCCGGGGTCGCCGAGACAAAGATCGTTTGCGGGCTGATGCGCTCCCACTCGTCAAAGCGCATCGGCCGGTTGTCCAGCGCCGAAGGCAGACGGAAACCGTACTCCACCAGGGTTTCTTTACGCGAGCGGTCGCCTTTATACATGGCCCCGACTTGCGGCACGCTGACGTGGGATTCGTCGATTACCAGCAGCGCGTCAGCAGGCAGGTAATCAAACAGCGTTGGCGGCGGGGCACCCGACTCACGGCCCGAGAGGTAGCGCGAGTAGTTTTCGATGCCGTTGCAATAACCCAGCTCCATGATCATTTCCAGATCGAAGCGGGTGCGCTGTTCCAGACGCTGCGCCTCAACCAGTTTGTCGTGGGTGCGCAGGTAGTCGAGGCGTTCCTTGAGTTCTTCCTTGATCCCTTCGACGGCCTCGAGCAAGGTTTCGCGCGGGGTCACATAGTGGCTCTTCGGATAGAAGGTGAAGCGCGGCATTTTGCGGATCACTTCGCCGGTCAGCGGGTCAAAGGCGCTGATGCTTTCGACTTCGTCATCGAACAGTTCGATGCGGATCGCTTCAAGGTCCGATTCGGCCGGGTAGATATCAATCACATCGCCGCGCACGCGGAAGGTGGCGCGGGCAAAATCCATGTCATTGCGGGTGTATTGCAGGTCGGCCAGACGGCGCAACAGCTCGCGCTGGTCGAGTTTGTCGCCACGGTCGATGTGCAGCACCATCTTCAGATAGGTTTCCGGACTGCCCAAACCATAAATGCACGACACCGTTGTCACGATGATCGCGTCCTTGCGCTCCAGCAACGCTTTGGTCGCCGACAGTCGCATCTGTTCGATGTGGTCGTTGATCGACGCGTCTTTCTCGATAAAGGTATCGGAGGAGGGGACGTACGCTTCCGGCTGGTAGTAGTCGTAGTACGAGACGAAGTATTCCACCGCATTGTTCGGGAAGAACGACTTGAACTCGCCGTACAACTGCGCGGCCAGAGTTTTGTTCGGCGCCAGCACCAGCGTCGGTCGATTGACATGGGCGATCACGTTGGCAATGCTGAACGTCTTGCCCGAACCGGTTACCCCGAGCAGGGTCTGGTGCGACAGACCGGCCTCAATGCCTTCGATCATCTGGCGGATGGCCACGGGCTGGTCGCCGGCGGGCTGAAAGCGGGTAACGAGCTGAAAATCGGACATAAAGGACCTCTGATTTCGCTTCCTTGAGTCGGGATAATCCCGGCCAAAGCGAGAAAGACTGCACACGACGCATGCCGCAGCGCAAACAGGATACGTGTAAATATGGAGATCGTGACTGACTGTTTCAAGGCGTGAGGCTGGCACGCCGGTTTGGGCAAATATTGCAATTAGACCAGTGGGCCAAAAATAAACTCAAATACTTGGCCAAAACCGGGTTTCGCCTGTTGCCCCAATCCTGATCAGCTTTATACTTGCTCCCCGTTTGTGCACCGCTCTAGTGCAATCGGCTGGAGCGTTGTCACCCCCTCCATCATCCATTCAGAGCCGCCGTAATAATGAGCCTGTTCTCCGCTGTCGAAATGGCACCACGCGATCCTATCCTGGGCCTCAACGAAGCATTCAATGCCGATACTCGTACCGACAAAGTGAATTTGGGAGTTGGTGTTTACTGCAACGAAGAGGGACGAATTCCACTCTTGCGTGCCGTTATCGAAGCCGAAACGATCCGGGCAGCAGAGCACGCTTCGCGCGGCTACTTGCCGATCGATGGCATTCAAGCCTACGACCAGGCAGTGCAGAAGCTGCTGTTCGGTGCTGACTCGGCACTGTTGGCGGCTGGCCGTGTGATTACCACGCAATCGGTTGGTGGTACGGGCGCACTGAAAATCGGTGCTGACTTCCTCAAGCAACTGCAGCCAGACGCTGTGGTCGCCATCAGTGATCCAAGCTGGGAAAACCACCGCGCACTGTTCGAAGCCGCGGGTTTCCCGGTACAGAACTACCGTTACTACGACGCCGCCAGCCATGACGTGAACCGCGCTGGTATGCTCGAAGACCTTAACGCCCTGCCTGCCGGCTCGATCGTTGTGCTGCACGCCTGCTGCCACAACCCGACCGGCGTTGACCTGACCCCGGCTGACTGGCAGAACGTACTGGAAGTTGTTAAAGCCAAGGGCCTGATCCCGTTCCTGGACATGGCTTACCAGGGCTTTGGCGATGGCATCGCCGAAGACGCCGCTGCCGTGCGCCTGTTTGCTGACTCGGGCCTGAGCTTCTTCGTGTCCAGCTCATTCTCCAAATCGTTCTCGATCTACGGCGAGCGTGTAGGTGCACTGTCGATCGTCACCCAAACCAAAGACGAGAGCGCTCGCGTTCTGTCCCAGGTCAAGCGTGTGATCCGCACCAACTACTCCAACCCGCCGACTCACGGTGCAAGCATTGTCGCGGCCGTTCTCAACAGCCCGGACCTGCGTGCCAAATGGGAAGCCGAGCTGGCTGAAATGCGCGAGCGCATCAGCGGCATGCGCCGTCAGATGGTTGAACTGCTCGCGAAAAAAGCACCAGGCCACGACTTCAGCTTTGTTGCGCGTCAGCGCGGCATGTTCTCGTACTCCGGCCTGACCGCTGAACAAGTAGGGCGCCTGCGCACCGAGTTCGGTATCTACGCGCTCGACACTGGCCGGATCTGCGTTGCAACCCTGAACCAGCGCAACATCGAAGGCGTAACCGACGCCATTGTGAAGGTCATCTAAAAATTTTTGGAGAGAAGTCAGCCAAAGCGTTGACTTCTTTTTAGATATCAGTAAGATAGCCCTCATTCCGCGATAGCTCAGTTGGTAGAGCAAATGACTGTTAATCATTGGGTCCCTGGTTCGAGTCCAGGTCGTGGAGCCAGATAAAGATTCAGAGCCGCTTTCAGCGGTTCTGAATCGTCCGAAAAACCCGCCGAAAGGCGGGTTTTTTCGTTTATGGCTTTCTTGAGTCGCGACCATCGTCCTGGCTATTACGTTTCACGTCACAGTAACGACAACGGGTAAGAAATAATCAGCCGGTTTTCGTTGAAGCTGGTGTTGGTGCCCCAATTGCGCCGTTGGGTAGAGTTGCGCTACCGCACGCTCAGTGCTTTAAAGCTGCCGGACTGCACCACGTACGCCAATTCGCTTTCCCGCCCCCATTCCTTGCCGTCGCTGACTGTTCCCACATGGGCATTTTCGCCGCTGATGTAGCGGTTCATTAACGTCAGGCCTGGCACGCCCACCCCTGCAAAGTTGAAGTCATGACGCACTTGCCAGGATTTTTCCCGGGCATTGTCGTAACTGGAGTTATAGCTGTCGTTGGCCAATGTGCCGCCACTGGTGCCGTTGACCCGCATCCAGGCGTCGTCACCGCTGACTCGTTGCAAGCCCACGTAGAAACTGTGACTGGCGTATTTCGCGGACAGAAGGGCGGACCAGGTCCGGTTGTCGAGATCTCCGGCCAGGGCGCTGCCGTCCTGTTTGCCGGTGAAGTAGCCAAGGTTGGCGCCCAAGGTCCAGTTACCCATGGGCTGACTGTGCAGAACCTGCAGATATTGCTGTTGGTATATGTCTTTGAGCTGGGCATGCCACACGCCGACAAGGGTGCGCTTGTCATTAAAGGTGTATTCGCCCCCGGCAAAATTGAAGCGGTCGCTGGTGTAGGCGGCGCGTCCGGTCATGAACATGTCTTGCATGCTCGAATCGTTGCGCGGGCTGTTGCTGCGCATTTGCCCGCCATAGAGGGTCAGGCCGTTGATCTCTTTTGAGGTGATCTGAGCGCCTTGAAAGGTTTGGGGCAGGGAGCGGCCATCATCGGAGCGCAGAATCGGCAGTACCGGCATCCACTCGCCGACCTTCAAGTCGGTTTGCGAGATACGCATCTTGCCGGCAACAGCGAGTCGGCCAAAGTTATCGGCAGGGCGGCCATCGCTGTCTATCGGCAAAAGCTGGGTGCCTTTGGTCCCTTTGCCGCCATCGAGTTTGACCGAGAACAGGCCGAGCACATCGGCGCCGAAACCCACTGTGCCTTGGGTGAAGCCGGACTTGGCGTCGAGGATGAAGCTTTGGGTCCATTCCTTGGCTTTGTTCTGGTTGGTCGAGTCGCCAACAAAGTTGCGGTCGATATAGAAGTTGCGCAGCGTCAGGCCAATTTTGGCCTCGTCTTGAGTTTCGGCATGCAGAGTCTGTGTACCCATGAACAGGCTGGAAGCGGTGATGCACAAGCTGAGACGAGAGAGTGTGTTCATTATTATTTTTCTTTTGGCGTAAGCAGGCCACGCAGCCGCTGAAGGCTGCTTGACCCGGTTGTTAAGGTAAGTGGAGAGACCGCTTTGCGTCTGATGAGTCAGGTGGGCAGTGTCAACGGCTTGATTTCCAGGATCTCGATTCGCTCCCATACCCGGCCGACGATGTACGGTTCGTCTTCAAGCCAGTTCTGCAAGTCTGAACGCTGGTCGAAACCCAGATGAACATTGGAGCCAATCATCTTGCCTTGCTCGTTCAGCAAGACCCCGCCGCCGAGGAACTTTCCTTCTTTGGCGAGTGCTTGCAGACGTTGCAGATGCTGCTCACGGCAGGCCATCCTCCGTTCCAGGGCGTCATCGTGATCAAAAGCAATAAGTGCAAATGGCATGGCTACTCCTAAATAAGGCGCGAGTTTTCCCGTTGCTGTGCGAGAAACCAGCGCCTTGTGATGTGCGAAGTGGGTGACGCTCAGGGGAGATCAGTGCGCGACGGGGTTCGCGCTGGCCTGACGGCTATTGATAACCTCTGCCGCAGGGCGGGATGTCATGGCGGCAATGGCTGCGATAAGTGCCAGGCCGCCGACGAAGTACGCCACCGGTAACCAGTTGCCATCGTGGCCAAGCAGTGCATAGCAGAGGCTGGGCGAGAATCCGGCGACGATGAAGCTCAATTGAGTGGCAAGACCGACGCCGGTGTAGCGTACCCGCATGCTGAACATCTCGGCATAGAAGGATGGCCACAAGGCGTTGGGTGCGCTGTAGCACACCGCTTTGAGCAGCACGGTAGTGAAAACGATCAACCAGATCTGGCCGGTGGTAATCGACCACAGAAACACAAACACTCCGGCGCAACTGGCCAGCGAACCGATGGCAAAGATGCGCTTCCTGTCCCATTGGTCGCCCAGCCAGCCGAAAAATGGCTGGCAGATCAGAGCACCGACCTGACTTGCCGCAATTGCCATGAGCATGGACGCACGATCAACGTGTTGATTGTTAGTGGCCCAGGACAGCCCGAAGATCATCACCAGCGACGACACTGAAACGATCAGGGCGCAGCAGAACACCGTGATGAATGCCCGCGATTCCTTACCAAACAGTTCGGCGATGGGCAGATGCCGGTCTTTGGGCTTGTTTGTCTTGAATTCCGGGCTTTCATCAACGCCGCGACGGATCAGCCAGGTAATCACCACCATCACCGCGCTGAGCAGGAACGGAATACGCCAGCCCCAGGCAAGCAGTTGTTCTTCGGACAGCATCGATAACGGGATGAAGACTGAGGTGGCGAGAATGGAGCCCATGGAGGCACCGTTGATCAGCCAACTGGTATAGAAGGATTTCTTCTTGCCTGGGGCATGCTCCATGGTCAGCAGGCTTGCACCGACCTGTTCGCCTCCTGCAGACAACCCTTGCAACAACCGGCAAAGAACCAGCAAGGCCGGGGCCCAGGCGCCAATGCTGGCGTGGGTGGGCAGCAGGCCGATGGTGAAGGTGGCCAGGCCCATCAACAGCAGCGTCAACATCAAGACCTGTTTGCGGCCGAGACGATCGCCCATGTGCCCGAATAGCATTGCGCCAATTGGCCGGGCGATATAACCGACACCGAACGTGGCCAGGGCCGCGAGGGTCCCCGCCATCGGATCATCGGAAGGGAAAAACAGTTTGTTGAATACCAGAGCCGCTGCCGAGCCGTAGATAAAGAAATCGTAGTATTCGACCACGCTGCCGAGAAAACTGCCGAAGGCGGCTTTCCTGGCCATGCGCGGGTCATTGGGCGGATTAACGTTCATACGCAACCTTTCTTGTCTTTATGGTGGTTGGACGACAGGCGTTTAACGCGTGCCGAAGGGGGCCAGTTGGCTGCCGCCACACACATGAATCACTTCAGCCGTGATGAAGGCAGAGTCGGTGGAGGCCAGAAAGGACGTGGTGTTAGCAACGTCTTCTGGCCGGGTCAGGCGCTTGAGCGGTGTGACATTGATGGCACCTTCGGCCATATGGTCGAAGTCTTGCGGATTGCGTCCCTCCAGGGTGAAGGCAGAAGGCAGCAGACCGGGGGCAATGGCATTGACGGTCACGTTATGGGGTGCAAGTTCGCGGGCCATGGAGCGCGTCAGGCCCACAAGCCCTGCCTTGCAAGCCACGTAGGCGGGCGGACCACCGGCAACCCAGCAGCGTGAGACGATGTTGATCACTCGGCCGCTTTGCTGCTTGATCCAGTGCGGCGCGACCTTTTGGCAAAGCAGTGCAGGGCCACGCAAATTCACGGCCATCATCTTGTCCCAGTGTTCAGGATTGAAGTCGTAGATTGAACCCCGAAGGTTGATGGCCGCATTGTTCACCACCACATCGATGCGCCCGAAAATGTCGGCTACTTGATCGACCATGGCTGTAATCGAGCGCTCATCGCCCATGTCGGCCTTGATCGCCACTACGCGTTGATCGCCACTACGCGTTGATCGCTGGACAGACTCAAGGACTGTGCCAAGGCTTCGATGGCGCTGAAGTTGATATCCACTGCGACGATATGCAGGCCGTCCTTGTAAAGGCGTTGGCAAATGGCCCGCCCGAGTTCACCCGCAGCGCCGGTCACCACGGCTACGGATCTGTTGGAGGGTAGAGCAGTCATGGTTCAGGCCTCTTGAGGGTGAGAAAAGATGGGTTTATCGCTGAGCTGCAAGTACTGCAGCATCAGCGTCCGGTTGCGTGCCAATTTGTGTCGATCGGTGTGCGAGTCAGAAAAGTCCTCGACGGACACCCAGTCGTTGAAACCGTTGTCGCGCAGCGTCTGGAGCATGGTCTGCAACGGCAACACGCCTGCATCCGGCGGGCACCACTCCCACGACCAGCCTTGACCGGGAGCTTGCGGTTTGTAGGCAACGTTTTTGACCTGTACGTGCGTCAGGTGAGCGCCCATCAAGTCCAGCGACATTTGCACGTCTTCGCGGCCTTCGATGGCCAGATTGCCCATGTCATAGATGATCCCCAGGTGTTGCGCCGGGTAGTGCTCCGCTACGCGCATCGCCAGTGACGGGCTGGAGCAGATGGTGCGCTGATGAACCTCCAGCGCCAGTTGCACGCCCTGGGCTTCGGCGCGCGGAAGCAATTGATCAAGAAACCGGCGCATCCGTCCATAAGCCTCTGGGTATCGCTCGTGGGTGTAGCCTGGAGCCCATATTCTGAGACGCGCCTGGCTGGCGATTGCGGCCAGGTCGATCAGCCGCAGACCTTGTTCCAGATCACCTATTTTCAGGTAGGGACTGAGCCCGAAGATGTTCAGCCCCAGAGCCTGGCAGTGGTCCTGGATGCGTTGCACTGCTGCCGAGGTGGGCGCAATTGTGCAGCGATTGTTGGTGCTGGCATGCCAAGGTTGAGCCGGATTCAATCGACTGGTATCGGCGATCCGCCATTCCACTCCCTGATACCCCAGACGAACCATTTCATCGGCCAGTTCTTCGGGGCTCAGAGTGGGCAACGACGCGCTCGATACGCCTAGTCGCGGTTCCCGAATGTTCATTGAATGTGTCCTCGCATTGCCGCGTATGGATGTGGTTTAACGCATCCTAGATGAAACTTTTTGTTGATTAAATTGATATAAATTGCGTATTAAATTAACCCTTGGGTTAACTATCAGAGGTTAATGTCGGTGAGCCAGTCCGCTATCAATCTGCGTCATTTGCGCGCTTTTACGACTGTGGTCAGTTGCGGGAGTCTGGTCAGCGCTTCGAGGCTGATGCATATCACGCTGCCAGCAGTTTCCAAGAGCCTCAAGGAGCTGGAACAGGAACTGGGCGTGCAGTTGTTGGTACGTACGCGCAAGGGTGTGCACCTGACCCAGGCTGGTGAGGCGTTTCATAAACATGCGGTGCAAGTACTGAGCAGTTTCAATCAGGCGATGGACCAGGCGCAGTCCACCCCGGACGCCCCGCAAGTCCTGCGAGTAGGGGCACTGCCAACGGCGGCTGGCTATATTCTGGCGCCCGTGGTTGAACAAATGCGCCAACGCTACCCGGGTATAAAAGTGCAGGTGTTGTCGGGGGTTTATGAGTATCTGGTGGGAAAATTGCGGACCGGGGAGATCGACCTGATTGTCGGCCGTTTAATCGGACGAGACATGCTCGGGGTTACCTTCGAAGCGCTCTATGAGGAAGACCTTGTACTGGTGGTGCGCAAGGACCACCCCCTCGCGCAGCGCGAACGGGTGGTGCTGGACGATCTGCGCCCATACGTCTTGCTGGCCTCTCCTCAAGGCACTCTGGTGCGCATTAGCGTCGACAATTTTTTGCTCTCCAACAGCTCACTGGAAGGGTTGCAGATTCTGGAGACGTTGAGCGAAACCTTCTCACGGGTCTATGTGCATGATTACGACGGTGTGTGGTTTGTTCAGCGCGGGCTCGTTGATCTGGATTTGCGTTTGGGCATTGTGCGTGCGCTACCCTTTGCCAGTCCGTTGCTCAGAGCGCCTATTGGCCTGACCACCCCAACGGACCGTCCTCTGTCAGACGCCGCTCAGCAATTTCTGGAACTGCTTCGCACATGGCACAAAAACCAGCCTGAACAGTAGGTGCGCGGTGTCAAATGAGCAACTTGAGGTCTTACAAGTTCCTCTCGATGGCGCTAATAAGTAATTGATTCTAAAGGCTCTGTAGGAGCGAGCTTGCCTCGCGATCTGTTGATCTTGATGTGGCTTTTGATCTTGATCCAAGAGGCCCCGTTAAGCCACGCTGGCCGATCGCGGCGGGCCCATGGCGTAAGGCCGGAATCCTAAGTGGCCGTTGCCGCAGCAATGGATATGCACCCAAGAATACCGAGGTGGATGGTTTTACGGCTGCACGCAGCCGATCGCAGCCTTCGTACCTCGTCAGCGACTACGGTGGCCTGTGTGCTGCGCGATAGCGCGACGTCGTAGACGGGGCGGCTTTTCCTAGGACTATTCCCACGCCATAAAGCTATCTGGCCTACAGTACAGTTTGGGTCTTTACAGGGTTAAATGTTCCCTATTCTGAATAGGAAAAAGGACATCCCTAATGTCGAAACAATGCCCCGGCACCACTCCAAACTTACGTCCTGTTCACTTGCCTGTGCTTGGCAGGCAAGAGCAGGGCTAGCGCCCGTCAAAATCCTCCCCCCCCTTGGTCTAGATCCACGCCGTGCCAGTTGCCTTCTACCGGTGAAAACCGGGGCAGGGTGCTTGCCGCCTCAGGAGCGCCCATGCCCCGTCAAAGCGATCTGCGTTTTACCTTCGAGCCCCTGCAAGGCGATGCCTTTGAGGTGGTCGAGTTCAAGCTCGAAGAAGGCTTGTCGCAACCCTTCAAATTAACCCTGGACCTTGTCAGCCACGATCCGGCGGTGGACTTTAATCGTGTCCTCGATTTGGGCGCGCTATTCACGGTGTGGCGCGGCGAAACGCCGGTGCGCTATGTCCATGGTCTGGTCAGTCTGTTCCGTCAGGGCGACACCGGTTTTCGCCGTACCCGCTACCACGCGGTGATCGAGCCGACCTTGGCCCGCGCGGGCCTGCGCTCCAACTGGCGGATGTTTCAGTACAAAACCGTGCCCGAGATCATCACTCTGGTGCTCAAGGGCCAACGCATCACCGACCTCGAAAAACAGATCTGTTTCGATCACCAGACCCGCGAATACTGCGTGCAGGCGGGTGAAACCGATCTCGACTTTATTGCCCGTCTCGCCGCTGAAGAAGGCCTGCTCTATACCTTCGAACACCGCACTGACGGCCACACCTTGATCCTCACCGATCGCGTCGGCGGCCTTGGCACCATCGGTACCCACAAACACTGCCCGGTGCTTTACCAGCCCATGGGCGGCGGCGATTCGGCAGAGCCTGCCCTGCATCGCTTTAGTTACACCGAGCAGGTGCGCACTTCTCGTCAGGTGCAGCGCGATTACACCTTCACCCATCCGCGCTACAACCAGCAACACACCGCCGATGGCGGCCTGGCCCTGAAAAACCAGCACAAGGATTACGAGCGCTACGACTACCCCGGCCGCTACAAACGCGATGCGGCGGGTAAACCTTTTACCAAGACCCGCCTCCACGCCTTGCGCAGCGACGCGCGCATGGCCGAACTCGAAGGCGACGACGCCCGCCTGCAACCCGGTCTGGCCTTCGACCTGAGCGAACACCCGCGCCCCGATTTCAACGACCGCTGGCGCAGCATCGCCCTTGAGCACACCGGCAAACAACACAGCAGCCTGCAAGAAGAAGCTGGCGGTAGCGACTACAGCACCACCTACCATTTAAAGGCCAGCGCCATCCGCTGGGACGCCGAGTGGAAAGCCCCGTTGCAGCCCAAACCCTGCATCGACGGCCCGCACACCGCCACCGTGGTCGGCCCGCCGGGCGAAGAGATCTACTGCGACGAATGGGGCCGGGTCAAAGTCAGCTTCCCGTGGGACCGCGACAGCCAGGAAAACGACCACAGCTCCTGCTGGATTCGCGTCACCCAAGGCTGGGCGGGCACCTTATGGGGCGCCATGGCCGTGCCGCGCATCGGCCAGGAACTGATCATCAGCTACCTCGACGGCGACCCCGACCAACCCATCGCCACCGGCAGAGCCTACCGCCAGGCCAACCTACCGCCCTACGAACTGCCCAAACACAAAACCCGCATGACCATCAAAAGCCGCACCCACAAAGGCACGGGGTTTAACGAACTGCGCTTTGAGGATGAGGTGGGCCAGCAAGAGGTTTACATCCATGCCGAGCGGGACAAGAACGTTCACATCAAGCATGACAACACGACGTTTGTGGGCAATGACCGTAAGGAGCAGGTGGCGCGGGATGAAACCCTTGAGATTGGTCGTGACCGGACCGAACGGGTAGGGCATGACGAGCGGGTCGCGGTTGGTCAGGACCAAAGGCTGAAAATAGGCCGTGATCGCATTCAAACCTTGGGGCGTCATTACCGAAGCAGCATTGGCGGGGATCATACCGAGGAGATTGCCAATAACCGCAGCGTCAAGGTGGCTGCAAACTGTGATAGCCAAATCGGTGGCTCGTCGAGCCACGCCGTTCGCCATCGGTACAGTCTGTCGGCAGGGCAATTGATTGAGCAGAACACCACGGTGTTCGATGTTGCAGCAGGTCAGCGCATTGTCCTGAGGGCGCCCGGCGGCAGCATTACCCTCGACAGTAATGGCATTACCCTTGATGGCCTTGCCATCCACATTAAAGGGCCGGTGGCCTCAACACCCCTCGGCACGGGTAATCCACTGGACAGCACTCCAGTGCTTCCCGCACCGCCGGGCGCCTACCTGGGGCGCTATACGTTACTGAAGAACGATCAACGTGCTTTTGCAGGGTATCGGTACCGCATCACTAAGGGCGCGGTACTGTTGACCGAGGGCCTGACGTGCCCGGCGGGCGGAACGGACTGGACGGTGACCGATGCCAGCACATCTGTCCAGGCGCACAAAGCTGTCATGCGTGAAGACCAGAGAATTACTGAGACTTGGCAGCCGTATCTGAAAGGCATTGATGAACCGGCCGAGAGCATTGATCCGAAGGACATTTTTGCGGATGAGTTTGTGGATCTGCACGGTGGGGACCTCGACTGATGCCAGCGCCTCTTATTCATCTTATTGGTCGCATTGTCGACGGGGCTTATCGTGCCTACCGGGCAAACCAAACCATTGAAAATGGCAAATCTGCTGTTGAGCTGGTTCAGCTCGTGCGCGAAATCGAGCAGCGCAGGGAGCACATTAAGCAGACCCTGAGAGCAACCATCGAGGCCATGACCCAGGAGATTGACACCAAAAGTTCGACGTTTGCGGTGGTCGACCGTGGCGGCAATAGCACGGTCTCGCGCAGGGGGCAGGAGAACATAGAGTTCAAGGAATACATTGAACGCAAGGTGCCTTTTCGACCCGCTATCAGCCAGGTTTGCACCGTGGCCCTGCAGATGCCGATCAAGGTGCCCCGGCGCATTCGCAAGAAAATCGCCGGTGACACAGTGGAAACGACGATTGAGATAGCACTCAAGCAGTTCACCGCCTCGCTGTTTTTTGAGGCTGTCGACGAAGCCCTGGAGTGGCGCAGCCCGCTCAAGTCCGAACCCAACTACAACGGCACCAGCAAGAAGGCCTTGCTCGGCGAGCCCGCCACACGGCCTAAACGCTTTGGCAGCGACATACAGCCCTTTTGGCCGAGACCTAAAGGTTTATTGGCGCCTGATCTGGTGATTGTTGAATACCGCCATGAACCTTTTGAAACCGAAAACGTGTTCGCAGCGGTAGAGATCAAGTTTCCGGGGGATTGGGCCAAGAAAAATCAACTGGAAACCTATGTCGAACTGATGACGCCAACTGTGGGCATCAACCCGATAAAAACGGGCAGGGAGAAAGTGGCCTTGCTGCGGGTGCCGGAAGATTGCACAGGGTTTGAAACCACGGGGAAGCAGACACCAGTAGCCAAAGGCAACAAAAACAGGAGGTAAGCGTGAGTACTACTCATGGATTGTTTGATGAAGAAGAGCGCCAAGAGTTTATTGCAGAGCTCAAGGAGTGGCCCAATACGGACTGGGGAACGGACTATGCACGACACAGCGTCAGCCCATTCATCAGCTTCTACTTCCCACCCAAGCCCGGAAATCACGTTGAGGCCACACTGCTGATGCTGGACGTCCATGAGGCTTTTGAACAAATGCTTGGCAAGCCATACACCATTGCGACTCACCCGGTTTCAGAGCGGCCATACCCTTATGGCTCTTCACGGATACCGGATTTGCGTAAGGCGGCCATGGAGGCGTACGAGGCCGAGGCCTTTCTGTTCTGTTTTACCGATGAGCAAAACCACCGCTCATCTCCCACCACAGCGGGATATTTCTGGCGCCACTGGTTTAATCCCTACAAGGGCAAAATGCAGGCGTACTCTTCAATCACGTTCTATTACCGCTGGCAGTGGTGGCTGGATAACCGCGATGCCTGGCGCTGCTTTGTGCTCAAGACTATCGACCTGCTGAAGGCTGATCAGGTCTACAGCGGTTTCGCCATGGCCAACCCGCTTCAGTTCGGAACGCGCTCGGCCATCGAAACCTGGGAGCGATCATTGACTCCTGCTTTCTATGGGCTGGATATCGACTACGACTTTGTCATGCACAGCGATCTGGAAAACGGCATTCGTCCACCCACCTGGGGCTTCCTGTTGTCTGACCCCTGGCGTGAAAAACTTGATCTGACCCGCAAACAGGTACAAGAAAACCTGACTCATCCGCGCATCAGCATCACCGAATTGCATAGCGGTCTGTGGATTGAACTGGGTGAGCAGCCTGAGCTGTATCCGGTCGAGCTGGGCGTGCCGGAACTGCCCATGCTTTTGAACAAACTCCTCAAACCAATCCGTAATGACGAAATGGGTTTGTTGGGGCTTGGCCAATGGGAAGGCGACCCTAACGAGCGTTTCACTGACCCTGACAGCCGTCGCTGGTTGGCCCGTTTTGATGCAGACAGTGACTGGCCATCAACGCAAAAGCGCTTTAACGCACCACCGGCCAAAGCGGCAGGGCAGGGGCTTATGCCACAGCTCAAGCGGATCATTGCCGGCATGGCCTGTACTCAGGCCGGTTGGTGGTTGGCGGTGGGTCAGACCAATACGCGTCGCGCGTTCAAGGCCGGCGAGACCATGCCGAGCGTTGATTCAGCATCCGCGGGGCAACTGACCCTATGGCAGCTTGATGCGGATCAAACCGCCCCCGAACCCGCCCGCCATGCTCACAGTCAGGAACCGGCGCCTCGTGAAGGTCGCTGGGAGCTGGAAACCGATTCGTGCATCTCGTGCATTCGCCTCCTGAACGAAAAACTGCCCACCCATCAAGGTCGCACGGTTCTGTGGCGCTGGACGGTCACCAGGATGCGCGCCTGCAGCGGAGAACCTTGCCCTTATCCGGGTGCGTATATCTTTGAACGCAAAGAGGGCATCCGGGTGCACATGAACTATGGGGTGGTGATGCCGACCCTTGAGGGTGAACGTGTCTCTTGGTTGTGGGACGGAATGGAGCCGCCGCCAGACGAGGGCTAGCCCCCGTCCTGACCCTGCCTTACGGTCAGTGCTTCACCCTGCGACATCATCCATTTGAGCAGCGCGCTTACCGGCACCCGATGAGTGCGCTCAACCCAGTGCACGTCATCGAGGCTGTAATGCTCAATGTAGCGAGTGAGCACGATTTCATCCCGATCATCCGACAGGCACAGGCTGGTTTCACTGCATTGCAGGCTGGCGGTGTCACTTTTTACCAGGCGTTGCTCCAGCAGCATGGGTGAATTATCAGCAGACATGGCACACCTTCTCGATCGCGGGAGGCTGATGCTCGCACCCGCGTTTTGCGCGTGTATGTCTGCTTTGTTGCCAAGTTGAAATATATGACGGGGCGCGCTGAATAGTTTTAGATATGAATTCTTACAGAACTTAAGTGATGCGCCGGTGAGCAGTCTGTTGATCGTAGACGATGACCTTGAGGTCCTTGCGCTACTGAAAAAATTCTTTGAGCAGCACGGCTATTCGGTGCAGGTCGCTATCGATGGCGCGGCGCTGTGGGCGGCCGTGGCGATCCAGTCACCCGACTTGATCATTCTTGACTTGATGCTGCCCGGAGAAAACGGTCTGGCCCTGTGCCAACGCCTGCGCCAGCAGTATTCCACGCCCGTTATCATGCTGACCGCCATGGGCGAGTTGAGTGACCGGGTGGTTGGCCTGGAAATGGGGGCCGACGATTACCTGAGCAAACCTTTTGACGCCCGTGAGCTTCTGGCCCGGGTGCGTGCGGTGCTGCGCCGGGCGGCCGACAGCCAGCCGGTGACCGGCGAAGTGCCGCGGCCAATCCTTGTGTTTGCCAATTGGCAACTGGACCTCACACGCCGCGAGTTACGCTCTCCGCAGCAGGTAATGATCCCGCTGTCGGCCGGCGAGTTTGATTTGCTGCTGGTTTTTCTGGAGCACCCGCAGCGCATTCTGACCCGTGAAGTGTTGCTGGACCTGGCCCGTGGCCCTGCCCATGAAGCGTTTGATCGCAGCATCGACGTTCAGGTCAGCCGCCTGCGGCGCAAGCTGGAGTTCGACAGCAACGGGGTAGAGATGATTCGTACGGTACGCAACGTCGGTTACCTGTTCACGCTCGGCGTGGTTCGCAAGTGAAGCGCTGGTTTTCAGGCTGGAGCCTGCGCTCGCACGACACCCTCACACGCTGGATCGCCCTGACCACGCTTGCCGCCATGCTCACTGCGCTGGCTTTCAATGCCCTGTTTACCCAACTGGCCGGTGTTTGGGCTTACCCGCCCTTGAGCGAAATAGGCTTGCTCGAACGTACCGCGTTAACCACCCATATGATCGAAGCCGCACCCCCTGAGTTGCGTGCGCATCTGGCAGCCACGGCGAGTAACACCAAGTCCACCGTCAGTTGGCACGCAACGCATCAAGAAATGAACTTGCCGGCGGTCCATGATGATTTGCGTCGAACCGTCACCCCCGAGGGCAGGCAACTGTTGGACAAACCTGACCAGCAACTGGAGGTTTATCACCCTGACGATTGGCCGCAGGGACACGGCTATTACGCCTTGGTCGTGCAGTTGTCAGATGGCTCCTGGTTGATGTTCAGCGCTGCTGCGCGCAGTTGGGGGTTGGGGGAGTGGCAGCGCAACTTGATCCTGATCGTCCTGGTGCTGATCTCTACCGTGCTGGTCGCGCTGATTGCGACGCGTCATCTGGCCAAACCGTTGCGCCATTTTGCCGAAGGGGCCCGGCGTTTCGGCGCAGACTTCGCTGCTCCGCCGATTGAGCCGGTCGGGCCCATAGAAATCCGCCAGGTAATCGTTGCGTTCAATGCCATGCAGGGGCAATTGCAGCATTTCATCAACGACCGCACGCAAATGCTGGCGGCTATTTCCCATGACTTGCGCACGCCGCTGACGCGCATGCGTCTGCGCGGCGAGTTCATTGAAGACCCCGAGCAACAGCAGCGGCTGTTTCGCGACGTCGACGAGATGCAGGCCATGATCAATGCCAGCCTGGAGTTCTTCCGCGACGACGCCCGCCTTGAGCAGGCGACTTCATTTGATCTGGCAGAACTGCTGCGGACCCTGACGGACGACTACCGCGATCAGTCCATCGACATCGCAATCAGCAGCCCGCAGCATCTGGTCTTTTTTGGTCGGCCCATGGGCATCAAGCGGGTGGTGGGCAACCTGCTGGACAACGCCGTCAAATACGCTCAAGAGCCGACGATTGAGCTGAGCGCAGATGACCAGCAGGTGACCTTGCTGGTACTTGACCGAGGCCCGGGGATTGCACCGGAGAGCCAGGAACAGGTGTTCGCACCGTTCTTTCGCCTTGAAGGGTCGCGCAATAAAAACACCGGCGGCGTGGGCTTGGGCTTGTCAGCCGCCAGAGCGATTGTGCTGGGGCAGGGCGGCACGCTAACCCTCTGCAATCGCCCTGACGGCGGGCTCGAAGTGAAGGTGGTGCTACCGGTTTTGCACGGTAAATAACAAGGCCGCCACCAGCGCGCACACTGCGCAGAGTGCCCAGAGCGCTCCCCATCCCCACTGGCTCACGGCGGTAGACGCAACGAGGGGCGCGAGGAACAAACCGAGGAAGGCGCCGCTGTTGCCCATGGCGATGGCCGTGCCTGAGCGTTGGGCCCCGGCAAGGGTGGCCAGTTCGGCGTAGGCCACACCGTGCCAGATCGACACCAGCGTACCGGCAACGATCAGCACGAATGGCAGCACAACGCTGGCCAATGCGGAAGGCATTGGCAGTACGCCGCTGGCGATGCTCAGCCCCAGGAACGCTGCTGCGCTGAACAAGGCGCAGGCTTTTAGAAAGGTCGGGCGGTTATTGCGTTGATCGGTCCAGTGGCCGCTCCACAAACGGCCGACAATGGCCCCCGCCTGGATCACCGCCAGCGCCAACGAAGCCGTCGCCACGCTCAGGCCGACGCCATCGTGGAAGAACACCACGGCATAGGTCACCAGGGTGAATTGCGGTGCGCAGAGCAGGCTGATGGCGAGCACGGCGCGCCATACGTTCAGATCACGCAGCGGGCTGACACGCTTGAGTGCAGGCTTGGCCTGGGCGATTTCTGGTTCATGAATCCAGCGCCAGACCAGGCCACTGCACAGCAGGCACAACGCCGCGGCAGCAGCAAACACCGCGCTGAACCTATAGGTGTGGGCGAGCGAGGGCAAAACGATTGCGCCCAATGCATAGCCAGTGGGTACGGCGGTTTGCCGAATGCTCATGGCCAGCCCGCGTTCGCGCTCCTGAAACCACAGCATGATCGCCCGGCCACTGGCGCCGTTGACGCTGCTGCCCAGCACGCCGGTAGCGAACAGCCCAAGACACAATCCCAGCGCGGTGGGGGCATGCCCGGCAAAAGCCGCGAGCAAGAGTAAAGACAGTGCAGCGCTCAACAAGCCTGTCAGCAGCACAGGCCGGTCGCCCCAACGATCGGTCAGCAAACCCCAGGGGATTTCACTCACGGCAATGCCGAGCCCGAGAATACCCAGTGCTAGCCCCAATTCACTGTTCGACAACTGATAGCTGCTGCGCAGATACACCGCCGTGGCCGGTACACCGCCGACCACGCAGGAAAAACTGACGTTCGCGCCAACTCCCGCAGCCAGTACTTTCCAGCGATGTTGTTGATTGAGTGGCATTGACGCTCTCCCGTTGGGTGACTTGTGAGCGGCCAGCGTCCCATGCCATGATCGTGCGCAAAATCAATTAATTTTTAAAATGATCCCGAAAAACAGGATGATTATGCGACCAGTAAGTTTCGACCTTGATGTGTTGCGCAGCTTCGTCTGCGGGGTTGAGTCCGGCAGCTTTGCGGCAGCGGCGGACAAGCTGGCGCGCTCGACATCGGCCATCAGCGCTCAGATGAAAAAGCTCGAGGCCCAAGTGGGTGCGCCGTTGCTGCGCAAGGCGGGCAGGGGGCTTGAGTTGACTCAGGCGGGCGAGCAATTGCTGGACTATGCGCGGCGCTTGCTGAGCCTGAATGACGAAGCGCTGTTTGCGGTTTCAGAGGCGTCCTTGCAAGGTTGGGTGCGGTTCGGCCTGCAAGAAGATTTGAGCGGTTTTCTGCCCTCGGTGTTGGGGCAATTTACCCGTGCCCATCCGCAGGTCCGGGTCGAGGCGCAAATTGCCCGCAATGCCGATTTGCTCAACCGCCTGGAGTCCGGTGCGCTGGACATGGCAGTGGTGTGGGGCGAGGGCGCCCGGCGCAGTGAAACCATCGCCCGTTTGCCCATGCGCTGGATCGGCTCCGAACAGCAGTCACTCGCCTGGAAAGCCAATGCAGCGGAGCCCCTGCCGCTGATCATGTTTGACACCCCTTGCCCGTTTCACACGGCGGGCACCGAGGCATTGAGCCGTCAAGGCATCGACTGGCGCGTGGCGTTCACCAGCTCCAGCTTGCCCGGCCTGGCAGCCGCCACCCAGGCAGGTCTGGGCTACACCATCAGAACCCGCCTGGGCATGCAGGCCGGCACCTGCGTGCTCGATGAGCAGCACCTCGGACTGCCAGAACTGCCGAGCATCGCCTTGACCTTGCGCTATCAGCAGGCGGAAAGATCCGTGGCTGTCGAGCGCTTGTCACGCATCGTTTTGCAGGCGATCAAGCAGCAGCTGGAGTGAGTGTTCTACTTACCAGACCACGTCTGCGCTGGCGCAGTCATGCCCGATCGACGGCTCAAGGCCAGTACTGCCAGCCCTCCTGCTAGTGAAACACCGACCAGCAAGCCCATCGCGGCCTGAAAGCCCGATAAAAAAACCACCTGTGTCCACACGCCCGCGGACGATGTCACCGAGGTATACAGCGCCGTAGCAATCGTCACGCCGAGCGCGCCGCCCAGGTTATGCAAGGTCCATGACGTACCCATCGCGACTGCGCCCAGTTGTTCTGGCACCGAAGACAAGGCCGCCATGGTCGAAGGGCCGAGCATGCATCCCCAACCGATGCCCATACAGGCAAATGCCAGCAACACCGTGGACAGGTCACTGTTCAGGGTAAAACGCGACTGAATCAGTGCCGACAGCGCCAGAAACAGCAGCCCCGCAATCAACACTGGCGTGGTGGTGTAGCGATCAACCAGTCGTCCGGCGAGCGGGGATACTGCAGCCATCACCAAGGTAGTCGGCAGGAGCATCCAGCCAATGCCCGCGCTGTCCTGCCCGCGGATTAAACCCAGATACAACGGCATGAGAAAAAACGCCGCGCAGTAAAAAAACGCCAGGCAAAACGTCGCAATACTGGCCGCTATAAAGCGCCGGTTAGTAAAAATCCCGAGGTTTACCAACGGTTGTTCAGCCCTTAGCTCGATGCGAATAAACAGGCCCAGCAGCACCGCCGTTCCCCCCGCCAGCAGCAGCGTCTGAACAGACCCCCAACCCCATTCACCGGCATGGCTGATCAACAGCAGCAGGCCGGGGATGCCCAGCATGAGCAGGAGCAAGCCGGGGATGTCGAGCTTTTGCGTCGTTGCAGGTGGGCGTGAGGCTTGCAACTGCCCCAGACACAGCGCAAAGGCGAGCACGATCAAGGGCACATTGAGTAAAAACACCGAGCGCCAGCCCCATGCCGCCACCAGTAACCCGCCGGCAACCGGGCCCGCTGCCAGCCCCAGGCCATTGGCGGCAAACAGAAGCCCCAAGGCCATGCCGCGCTGCCGGGGCGCGAACGCATCGGCCACCAGGTTGGCCGAGGTGGTGTAGAGCACGGCGCAGGCCAGCCCTTGCACAAAGCGCCAGGCAATCAGCATGCCGATTGAAGTCGACAAGCCAGCACCCAATGACGCCAGGGCATATACCAGCATGCCGGTATACAGCGCGCCACGGCGGCCATACACGTCCGCCAGCCGTCCGGCTGCGACCATGAATGAACAGAGCGCCATGACAAACATCGTCACCACCCATTGGCTTTGATCGATGCTCGCATTCAACTCGGTTTGAATCGCCGGTATCGCGGTGTTGACGATGGTGAAGTCGATACATCCCAGAAAGCTGGCAATGGAAATGCCCCCCAACGCTAGCCAGCGGCTGTGGGTTTTGATAGCAGAAGACATGGCAGACAAGACTCGTGCAAAAGAAGTTTGCGTATTTTATCTGTGAGGTTTAATCCGCAGTTCAGCTATAAATACCAAGCTCTCAGGACTAGAAGTCTCAAATAGAAAAGGCCTCAGCCATGGTTTCAGTAGAAGGATTGACCGGTATTCAAGCGTTCGTCGCGGCTGTGCAAACCGGCAGTTTCAGTGGCGCTGCCCGCCAATTGGGGCAGACACCTTCGGGTATTGGCAAAGCGGTCTCGCGGCTTGAACAACGGCTGGACGCGCGATTGCTGCACCGCACCACCCGCAGCCTGTCGCTGACGGATGAAGGGCTGGCGTTCTATGACAGCTGCGTGCTGGCGCTGGAGGAATTACAGCGCGCGCAGTCCTCTTTAAGTGAGCGTCGTCGCGTGCCTTCCGGGCGATTGCGCGTGGCTGTTCCGGTCTTGCTGGGGCGCTACTGGATTGCGCCGTTGCTCTTGAAATTGGCAGCGCAGTACCCGGCACTTGAACTTGAAATGGTCTTCTCCAGCCGCGCGGTGGACTTTGCCGAAGAGGGTTACGACCTGGCGGTTCGCATTGGCACGCTGGAAGACAGCACCACCTTGGCGGCCAGACATATAGGCAGCCAAAGCCTGGTGGTATGTGCGTCACCGGCCTATTTGCAGGCGCATGGTCAGCCGCATTCTCCCGCAGACCTGGCCAGCCATGCCTGCATTGGAACGCTGCGCAACGGGCGTGTCGAGGGCTGGCATTTTAGCGGCTTGCAGGGCCGCACGAGCCTGTTGCAACTACCTGCGCGATTGCGTCTGGGGGACATGGAAGCCGTTGCAGCTGCGGCTCTCGACGGCCACGGAGTGGCACAGTTGCCCGGTTGGTTGGTCGATGCACAGATCAAGACGGGCGCCTTGGTGGCGTTGTTGCAAGCGTATCAGGCACCGGGTTTGCCGATTCATGCGGTATGGCCAGCGTCCCCGGCGATGACCGCCCGGGTGCGCATCGTTATAGACCTGCTGCGCGAGTCACCGCTGCCGGGTCGAGCATCTTTATAAACTAACCCCCGTAGGAGCGAGCTTGCCTCGCGATCTTTTGATCTTGATCTAAGAGGCCCCGTTAAACCACGCTAGCCGCGACACGGCCAGGGATGGCCGATCGCGGCGGGCCCACGGAGCAAGGCCTGTGGTGAGGGCATGCCGAGCCTCAGCGAGGCACCGAGGGGTTGGGGCAAAAAGCGTTTGGTTACTTTGCGCTTTCAAAGTGACGCGCCGTAAGGGCGGAACCCTAAGTAGCCGTTGCCGCAGCAATGGATATGTACCCAAGAATCCGGAGGTGGATGGTTTTACGGCTGCACGCAGCCGATCGCAGCCTTCGTACCTCGTCAGCGACTACAGTGTCCTGTTTGCTGCGCGACAGCACGGCGTCGTAGACGGGGCGGCCCCTACTACGCACCGGGGTACATGGCACCAGCAAAACCAAAACAGCTATATCCATAGCAAAAAACGATATTGGTATAGACCAGATTTCACCTTTATAAATCGCCTACTCAAAAAACAGCGCCCTTCACCGTTGAGTGGCAGGGCAGGAGCGCGGTAATGATTGGCGTACGCGTAATGCTCGAATATTTCCACCCCTGGCCGAACTCGGCAGGGCTTTATCTGGCCCGTGAAAAGGGCTGGTACAGCGACGCCGGTCTGGACGTCGAACTGGTGGTGCATGACCCATGGCGTGGTGACACGCTGGATCACTTGCTCGGCAAAGTTGTGCACTTCGGTTTGTTCCCCAGCAACCGCTTATTGGTGCGTCGCGCCTTGGGCCAGCCACTGCGCGGCATTGCGGCGATCAACCATCGCGGCCTGGAGTCGATTCAAACCCTCACCGACTCGGGCATTACGCGGCCCCGTGATCTGGCCGGGCGCCGCCTTGCGTTGAACCCGACCCCACGCGGTCTGGCCATGGTGCGTCACCTGGTGGCAGCCGATGGCGGCGATCCGGATGCGGTCATCATCGTCGACAGCGGCGTGCGCGAACTGCGCCCCGAAGAGTTGGCCGCCGGTGCCGCTGATGCCAGTTTTGGCGGTTACTGGGCCTGGGAAGCGTTGATGGCCAGCCCGGTTGCCGAAGAGCGTCGCGTGGTGTGGCCGGTGGATGACATCGGTGCCCCGGCGTATCACAGCTATTTGCTCGGCGCCCACGAAGACACCCTGGCCGCTGACCCTGAATTGACCCGCGCCTTCCTCGCCGTCACCGCTCGCGGTTATCTGGCCGCCGCGCAAGACCCCCTGAGCGCCTTACAAGCTTATGAACTCGCCACGCCGTATTTCCCCCGTGAACTGCTCGCGCAGTCTTTGCAGCACATCGCCCCGACCTGGCTGCACCAGGGCCGTTGGGGTGAGCAGCGTGAAAGCCTGCTGCAACCTTATGCCCAGTGGCTGCATGAGCATCAGGTGCTGAACGACGCACACGCCTGGCGTGGTGCAACCACCAATGCCTATCTGCCGGAGACGCTCTGATGGCAGACGCGCGCAGCAGTGCTCATGGTGTGGGACGGGAGCCGGTACAAGCCGACTGGCCAGCGATTGACGATGCGGCGATTGAGCAACTGCTCAGTCACTACCCGGCGGTCGGCAGCCTGCGTGAAGTCAGCTGGCACAGCCCGCGTCCTTTCTCGGCCGCCTGCCTGATCACCACCAGTGAGCAGCCGCTGTTTGTCAAACGTCATCATCGCTCGGTGCGTGAGCCGGAGTGGTTGCGCGAAGAGCATCGCTTTATGGCCCATCTGCGTGGCAACGGCGCGCCGGTGGCCCAGGTGCTGAGCAGTGCTGAGGGCGACACGGCCATTGCCCTTGGCGAGTGGACGTATGAAGTGCACCAGATCGCCGTCGGGCATGACCTCTACCGTGAGGCGCTGTCGTGGACGCCGTTTCAGGCGTATCAACATGCCTGGGCAGCCGGGCAGAGCCTGGCCCGTTTGCATGACGCTGCCAGCGGGTTTACTGCGCCGCCGCGTCAGGCGCCGGTGCTGTTGGCCAACTTCCGTCTGTTCAGCCAGCCCGATCCGATTGCCGCCATTGAAGCGGCCTGCGTGAATGATCCGGCACTGGCGGCGTACTTGAGCCAGCGCGATTGGCGTGCTGACCTGCAAAGCCTGCATCTGCCTTTTCATCAGCAGTTGTATCCGTTGCTCGCCACGCAACAGCCCTTGTGGACCCACAACGACTGGCATGCCTCCAATTTGCTCTGGGACACCACGCAGCCAGACAGCCAGGTCAGCAGCGTGCTGGATTTTGGTTTGGCCGATCAGACCTTTGCCTTGTTCGATCTGGCCACGGCTGTGGAGCGCAACAGCATTCCCTGGCTGGACCTGGACATCGGCGGCAGCGCTGCCGCCTCGCTGGAGTCGGTCGACGCGATTTTGCAGGGCTACCACAGCGTGCGGCCTTTGTCGGCCCAGGACTTGCTGACCCTGGCGGCCTTGCTGCCGTTGGTGCACACCGATTTTGCGTTGTCAGAAGTCGCCTATTACCAGGGCATCGTCGGTTCCGAGGCCAATGCCACGGTGGCCTACGAGGCCTACTTGATCGGCCATACGCGCTGGTTTAACGGCGCAGAAGGTCAACGCCTGCTGGCTCATCTGCACGATTTGGCCGCCCGCGCCAAAGAGGGTGAGCAACCATGAGCGACGTCGCGAACAGCCCGTTGATCAGCCCGCAGGCCCTGCACGCGGCGTTGAACGACCCGGATCTGTTGATCATCGATGCCACGGTTGAACTGCCTGCACCGCGTTTTGATGGCGACTATCAAGTGCGCAGCGGTCGCGATGGCTGGCTGCAAGCGCACATTCCGGGAGCGTTGCATGCCGACCTGTACGGCGCTCTGGCAGATCAGCAAGCGTCCTTCAGTTTTGCTTTGCCGGGCATTGCGCAGTTGGCGGACGGTTTGACGCAACTGGGCATCAGCCCGCAACGACGGGTGGTGATCTACGACCGCAATGACGGATTTTGGGCGGCGCGGCTGTGGTGGATGCTGCGCAGTGTCGGCCTGTACAGCCAAGTGCTGGACGGCGGTTTCAGGGCCTGGCAGCGCGCTGGTTTGCCCGAGCAGAGCGGGGCGCAGGCGTCGCAGCCAAGCCAGTGGCTGCCAGCCTTTGTCGAAGGTTTTTGGATCGACCGTGCAGGCGTTGAGGCCGTACTCGCCGGGGAGCGCTCCGCGACCCTGGTCTGTGCCTTGTCTGCCGGTTTGTTCGAGGGCAGCGCCGTGACCCGTTATGCACGTCGCGGGCATATTCCGGGCAGCCTCAATGTGCCAGCCCGCAGTGTGTTCGATGACCACGGTCGCTACCTCGAACCCCATGCTTTGCGTGAGGTGCTGGCGCCGCTGTTGCAGGCCGCGGCACCCGTGGTGGTGTACTGCGGGGGCGGTATTTCTGCTGCCGCGCAGGCGCTGGCCCTTACATTAGTCGGTCGCTGTGACGTCTATATCTACGACGGTTCCCTCCAGGAATGGGCCGCCGACCCGCGCTTGCCAATGACCACCGGAGCAGCTCCGGCCTGACGTCCACGGGCCTTCGGGCACTGGCCAATCAATCCAAGTAGTACCGGGGCTTTGCAGTTCTGGCGCGTTTGCGGCACCGTGCCTGGCAAATAGCGCCGGTGACGGCGGTGCCCGTTAAGGAGCTTTCATGGTCATGTTGTATCGAACTGCCGAGTTATCCCTCCCTCGGTTTTCGCCAAATCTGTTACGCGCCGGCATATTGATGGCCTGTGGTGTGGGCACAACCTTGCTGCCGGCAGGGGCATGGGCCGACAGCCCGGCGGCTTCATCCAATAGCGTTCAACTGGACGCCGTAACCGTAGTCGGCGAGCACGACAGCGGTTATCAGGCCACCTCGGCCTCGGTCGGCGGCTTTGACTCGGCGCCTCTGCTCGACACGCCCGCGGCAATCAGCGTGATCACCGATCAGCAGATCAAGGATCAGCAAGCGCGCCTGCTCAGCGAAGTGCTGCGCAATGATGCCTCCGTGGGCGAAAGCTATGCGCCGATTGGTTATTACGAAAACTTTGAGGTGCGCGGCTTCTCCCTGAATTCGGCCAGCAGCTACAAGATTAATGGGCGCACCATCACCGGCGAGCAAAACGTCGGCCTGGAAAACAAGCAGCAGGTCGAAGTGCTCAAAGGCCTGGCGGGCCTGCAAAGTGGCGTGTCCGAGCCTGGCGGCCTGGTCAACTACGTGACCAAACGCCCGGAAAATGTGCGCTCGGTGACGGTATCGACCACCGATCAGGGCGGTAGCTATTTGGCAACTGATTTGGGTGGCTGGTTCGGCAGCGAGCAGCAGGTGGGTATCCGCACCAACTTGGCCCATGAAGACATCCATTCCTATGTCGACCATGCCGACGGCAAGCGCGATTTTGCCTCGCTGGCGCTGGACTGGAACATCGACCCCAACAGCACGTTGCAACTGAATGCCGAGTACCAGCGCCGTCAACAGCGTTCGGTGCCGGGCTATCAGTTGCTGGGCGGCACTGAGCTGCCCCATCACGTCAACCCACACGATCTGCTGGCTTATCAAAGCTGGTCGAAACCGGTGACCATCAACTCGTTGAACATGGACGGTTTGTACGAGTACCGCTTCAACGAGAACTGGAAAGCCAGCTTCAGCGCCTCGCGCAGCCGGGTGGTGATTGATGACTACAGCACCTTCGCCTGGGGCTGCTACGGCTCGGCCAGTTGCGCCGACGCCGCCGTGCCGAACACTTTCAGCCCTGAAGGCAACTACGACATTTATGACTACCGCAACCCCGATGACACGCGGCGCAATGATGAGGCGCAACTGGCACTCAGCGGCCAGTTCGACACCGGTTCGCTCAAGCACGAACTGACGGTGGGCAGCAGCGCATTTCGCCGGGTGCTCGACAGCCGCCCTGAGTTCAACCAGATGATCGGTTCCGGCACGATTGGCTCCACCCCTGAACCGCTGGAGCCGTATGACGGCACCCCGGGCCACACTTACCGCCATCTCGACAGCCGCCAATACGGCGTGTTCGTGACCGACCGCATCAGTTTCAACGAGCAGTGGCAAACCGTGCTCGGCGGGCGGCAGATTCGCCTCGACGAAAAAGCCTATGACAGCGACGGGTCGACCAATCGACATACCCAACGCTCGGAGTTTTTGCCGCAAGCGGCTTTGATCTACAAGCCATGGCTGGATACCTCGGTGTACCTCAGCTACAGCAAGGGTTTGTCACTGGGCGGCCAGGCGGCCTGGTTCAGCACCAATGCCAGTGAAATCCTCGCGCCCACCACCTCGCGCCAAATCGAGCTAGGGGTCAAGCACGACTGGCAAAACCTGAGCCTGACTGCCGCGCTGTTCCAGATCAGCCAGGACTACCAGTACAACAAGTCTAACGGCGACGGCACCTTCACCTTCGTGCAGCAGGGCAAGCAGAAAAACACCGGGATCGAGTTATCGGCCAATGGCTACGTGAGCACTAACCTGCAAATCGCCGCCAGTGTTGCCGCCATCCGCGCCCGGGTCAGCGACAGCGGCACCGACGCCTATGATGGGCATCAAGCCATCAATGTCCCGAACCTGCGCGCCAGCCTGCACGCTGACTACAGCATCCCGGGGATGCCGGGGTTGGCCTTGCTGGGCGGCGGGCAATACAGTGCCAGCAAATATGCCAATCAGCAGGGCAGCGTCAAAGCCGCCGGTTACACCGTGTTCGATGTCGGCAGCCGCTACAGCACCCGTATCGAAGGTTACGACACAGTGTTTCGCCTGACCGTCGACAACCTGTTCGACAAACGCTACTGGCGTGACGTGGGGGCCTACATGGGCGACGACTACGTATTCCAGGGTGCGCCGCGAACCGCGCGATTGTCCGCCACGGTGAACTTCTGATTCGGGCAGCACCCCTGCGTGCTGCACCACTTTATTGAGGGCGCAAGAATGTCAAATCTGGAAATCGTCGCCGTGCTGATCAATGTCCTCGGAGTCTGGCTGACCACCCAGCGCATCCGCTGGTGCTGGCCGGTCAGTGTCGTGGCCGTGTTGTTGTATGCGTGGAATTTTTTTCGACGCCAAGCTGTATTCCGACACCTTGCTGCAAATCATCTTTGCCTTTCTGCAAGGTTACGGCTGGTGGCGCTGGAGCCAGGGCGGGCTGGATCACGGCAAAGTGCACGTGGCGCGACTGCCGTTACGCGATGCCGTACTGGGCGCGATTGCCGGTGTTATCGGCACTGTGCTGCTGGGCGGCCTGATGTCCAGTTTTACCGATGCCGCTGTGCCTTGGCTGGACGCTTGCTTGACGGCGTTCAGTTTGGTCGCCAGCGTCTGGGCAGCGCGTAAATACGTGGCCAGCTGGGCGTTATGGATAGCCCTGGACGTTGTCTACGTGGGCATGTACTTGAGCAAAGACCTGCAACTGACGGCAGGCCTTTACGCCGGGTTTGTGCTGCTGGCGTTCTATGGCTACCGTAGCTGGAAGCGTGACCTGCTGAGTCAGGAAGCGCAGACCCAAGCCCGTGGATGTGCCAATGCCATTTGATCCCGTGTCCCCTCATTACTTGCGTATTCGTGACGAAATTGCCGCTGACGTCGCCAGCGGGACGCCTCGCGCCGACCACAAATTTCCGTCCGAACGTGAGATGGCCGAGCGTTTTGGCTGTACCCGCGTGACATTGCGCCAAGCGTTGCAGCAACTCGAAGCCGAAGGGGTGGTATACCGGGAAAACCGCCGGGGCTGGTTCGTCAGCCCCCAACGTATTCGCTACGACCCGACGCGCATCACCGGCTTTATGGACTACGTTGCCGCCCAAGGACGTACGCCATTAACCGAATGCCTGCACGCCGAACTGCGCCCGGCGGGCAGTTGGCTGGCACGGCGGATGGGCTTGGCATCGGCTGACGAACCGATGTTTTATTTGCAACGGCGGCGCTGGGTGGATCGGCGCCCGGTACTCCTGGAATTCAACGCACTGGTCGCCAGTTGGTGCCCGGGGTTGCTTGAGGCTGACCTCAACACCTCTCTGACCACGGTGCTGCGAGAGCGTTTTGGCCGTATCCAGTCGCGCTGCGAACTGGCCATGCACACCGGCACCGTAGACGAGCATCAGGCCGAACTGCTGCAACTTAGTGTCGGTTCCAGCAGCTTGTACCTCGAACGTCTGAACTTTGGTGAAGCCGGCCAGCCGGTTGAGTTTGACCAGGAGTTTTGGCGCCCGGACGCCTTGTCCGTGGTCATGGAAACCCGCTATCCGGGTTAACCGTAAACAGGCTTCTGTAGGAGCGAGCTTGCCTCGCGATCTTTTGATCTTGATCTAAGAGCCCCCTCACCCTAGCCCTCTCCCGAAGGAGAGGGAACCGATTGGGGGATGCTGAAGATATTCGGTGGCCTGTTTATTGCGCGACAGCGCGGCGTCGAAGACGATGGCAGCAAACCAATAGCCCTGTGCCGTCCTGGCACAGCGGGTATGAACCCCCGTCATAGCCAATTCATAGACGCTGTCCGGGCTTCAGCGTATGTTTTTGCCATCACCTTCTTAATAGCGATTGACTGCATTTTCCAGGGTATTTCGCCCCCTAAAAGCTGGCGCCCTGCGTCATGGTCAAGGCGTTCGGCTGCCTTCAGGGCAGCACACCCATAGTGAACCTGGAACGTGTTTATTCCCTCGCTGGAGCACTACGCGTGAATAAAAACTATATAGGCGGAGAGTGGGTTACCGGCGTTGATGTGAACGTAAACATCAATCCGTCAGACACCAACGATGTAATCGGCGAGTATGCGCGGGCTGATGCCACGCAGGCGCAAGCGGCGGTTGAAGCGGCGTTTGATGCGCAGGCCGCATGGGCAAAATTTACCGCAGAACAACGCAGTGACGCGCTGGACCGTATCGGCAGCGAGGTCCTCGCGCGTCGTGAAGAACTCGGGCGCTTGCTCGCCCGTGAAGAGGGCAAAACCCTCGCCGAAGGCGTCGGGGAAGTGGTGCGGGCCGGGCGCGTGTTCAAGTTTTTCGCCGGTGAAGCCTTGCGAATGTCAGGTGAGCGTTTGCCTTCCATTCGCCCTGGCGTCGAAGTGGATGTACGCCGCGAGCCTGAAGGGGTGATCGGGATCATTACGCCGTGGAACTTCCCGATCGCGATCCCGGCCTGGAAGATCGCCCCCGCGCTGGCGTTCGGCAACACCGTGGTCTTCAAACCCGCAGATCTGGTGCCGGGCAGTGCCTGGGCACTGGCCGAAATCATTGTGCGGGCCGGGGCGCTACCGGCCGGGGTGTTTAACCTGGTCATGGGGCCGGGTTCAAAAGTGGGTGACGTTTTTGCCAATTCGCGCAAAGTGCGCGGCGTCACCTTTACCGGCTCAACCTTCACCGGCCGCCAGGTGGGCCTGGCCTGCATGGAAAGGGGCGCCAAGGTGCAACTGGAAATGGGCGGTAAAAACCCGCTGGTGATTCTGGATGACGCCGATTTGCAGCAAGCCGTAGAAGTCGCGGTGTCCGGTTCGTATTTCTCGACCGGCCAGCGCTGTACCGCTTCCAGCCGCTTGATCGTACAAGACGGCATCCACGACCGCTTTGTCGAGGCCGTAAAGCAACGGCTCGCCGGGCTGCGGGTCGACCATGCACTGGCCGACGGCTGTGACATGGGCCCGGTAGTGTCCCAGGCGCAACTCAAGCAGGACTGCGAGTACATCGACATTGCGCGCCGCGAGGGCGGCAATCTGGTCTTTGGCGGCGAACGGCTGGAACGCGCAACCCCGGGTTTTTACTTGTCCCCGGCGCTGATTACCGAGACCACCAACGACATGCGCATCAACCGTGAAGAGGTCTTTGGCCCAGTGGCCAGCGTGATCCGGGTCAAGGATTACGAGCAGGCCGTTGCGTTGGCCAAT
Organism: Pseudomonas sp. FSL R10-0399; assembly: GCF_009600165.1. Taxonomy (NCBI): domain Bacteria; kingdom Pseudomonadati; phylum Pseudomonadota; class Gammaproteobacteria; order Pseudomonadales; family Pseudomonadaceae; genus Pseudomonas; species Pseudomonas sp. FSL R10-0399. The sequence goes on along the minus strand of NZ_WIWK01000043.1, from coordinate 8,155 downwards.
GACACCGATTTCGGCTTGTCCTCGGGAATCTGCACCACCTCGCTGAAATACGCCGCTGACTTCAAGCAACGTTCCGGCGCGGGCATGGTGATGGTCAATGTGGCCACTGCAGGTGTCGACTATCACGCCCCGTTTGGCGGCCGAAAGGCCTCCAGTTACGGCACACGAGAGCAGGGCAGCTATGCCCGTGAATTTTATACAGGCGTAAAAACCGCCTACACCCTGGCCTGAAGCAATGACTGACATCACTCAAATCAGCGGCACGACACGGGTCTTCGCCATCCTTGCCGACCCGATCCACCACGTACAGACCCCGCAAGCCATGAACCGGCTGTTTTCCTCGATGGGGCTGGACCAGGTGCTGGTGCCGTTTCATGTATCACCGTCCGACCTTGAGCGGGTGGTTAACGGCTTGCGCGGTATCAAGAGCCTTGACGGTTTTATCGTCACGGTGCCGCACAAAACCGCCATTGTTGATCTGTGCGACAGCGTTTCCGAGGCCGCGCGCCTGGTGGGTGCGGTGAACGTCGTGACCCGTTCCTGCGACGGCAAATTGCACGGTGAAATCCTTGATGGCGAAGGCTTCGTCAGCGGCTTGCGGCAGGCGGGTATCGAACTTGAAGGCCGCGCGGTGTACCTGGCGGGCGCAGGCGGGGCGGCCAATGCCATCGCTTTTGCCCTGGCTGCCTCCGGGATTGGCTGGCTGACCATCGCCAACCGCAGTCGCGAGAAAGCCACGTCGCTGGTTGACCGCCTCGCCAAGGCGTTTCCTGATCTGCAAGTCACGGTCGGAACCTCCGACCCTTCAGGCTACGACCTGGTGGTCAACGGTACGTCATTGGGGCTTAAGGAGGGCGACCCGCTGCCGTGTGACGTCACGCTGCTCACAGCCGATCAAGTGGTTGCCGAGATCATCATGAAACCAGTCATCACTCCATTATTGGCGGCGGCGCAAAAAGTTGGCTGCCGGATCCATGAAGGGCTGCCTATGCTGCTCTGCCAGATTGAGTTGATGGCAGCAGCGATGTCGTCGAGCAAGAAAGAGTCCTGTCATGAGTGCGTTTGATTACATCATCGTCGGCGGCGGCACCGCAGGCTGCATTCTCGCCAACCGTTTGACTGCCTCCGGCAAGTACCGTGTCCTGGTGTTGGAAGCCGGTGGTGAACCCAAGGGTTTCTGGATTCCGATTCCGGCAGGCTTCAGCAAACTGCTGGTCGACAAACGCTATAACTGGCGTTTCAAGACCCAGGCCGAAGAGAACACCCAGGGCCGCGAAATTGCCGTGCCACGCGGCAAAGGCCTGGGTGGCTCGACCTTGATCAACGGGATGATCTACGTGCGCGGTCAGCCGGGTGATTACGACGCCTGGGAGGCCGCTGGCGCCAAGGGCTGGAACTTCACCACCCTAAAGCCGTACTTCAAGAAGATCGAAAACTACCCGCTGGGCGATCATCGCCGTGGTCATGACGGCCCTATGCACCTCAGTCAGGTGTCCGAGCGCTATCCCATTGCCGACGCGTTCATGCTCGCGGCCAAGCAAGACAATCAGCCGTTCAACAGCGACTACAACAATGAACAGCAGACCGGTTTCGGCTACTACCAGGTGGTTCAGCACCAAGGGCGGCGCTGGAGCGTGGTTGACGGTTACCTGAATCCGGCCCGGCGCAGGCCCAACCTGACCATTGAAACCCATGCCCATGTGTTGCGCTTGGAGCTCAAGGGCAATCGCTGCACGGGCATCACTTACCGCCAGAATGGCCGGGAAATCACCGTCAACGCACTGCAAGACGTGATCCTCTGTGCCGGGGCGATCCAGTCGCCTCAGATCCTTGAGTTGTCCGGGATCGGTCGCCCGGATGTCCTCGAAAAAGTCGGCATCGCAGTCAAACACCGGTTGGACGGGGTCGGTGAAAACTACATCGACCACTTTGCCACCCGCCTGAACTGGAAGCTCAAAAACGCGATCACCCTCAACCAAATGGCCCGTGGTTGGCGCTTGGGCATGGCGGTGTTCGAGTATTTTACTCAGCGCACCGGGATTCTGACCCTGGGTACCGGGCTGGTGCACGGGTTTGTCAAAAGCCAGGCGCAGATGCCAACCCCGGACGTGCAGTACTTTGTGGTGCACGCCAGCTACGCCAACGCGGCCGAGCGGATTCTCGACAAGCACCCTGGCATGACCATCGGGGTTAGCCAGTTGCGGCCAAAGTCTAAGGGCAGCATCCATATCCAGTCAGCTGACGCGCAGGTCATGCCGGCCATTCGGCCGAACTTCTTAAGCGTCGAAGAAGACCGCCAGAGCCTGATCGAAGGCATGAAAATCGCCCGGCGGATCATGCAGCGGCCTGCCATGCAAGCCTTTGTCGAGCTGGAAACCGGCCCGGGCATTGACGTGCAGACCGATGAGCAATGGCTTGAGTTTGCCCAACGTAACGGCCAGACCATCTATCACCCCATCGCCACCTGCCGCATGGGCGAAGATGCCGATGCTGTGGTCGACTCGTCCCTGCGGGTACGGGGCATGACGGGGTTGCGTGTGGTCGACGCCTCGGTGATTCCGTCAATGGTCTCCGGCAACATCCAGGGCGCGGTCATGGCCGTGGCAGAGCGCGGCGCGGACCTGATTCTGGAAGCGGCTTCGCTGCATTGATAAGCGTCACCCACCTGTTGGAGCGAGCTTGTCTCGCGATCTGTTGATCTTGATCTAAGAGCCCCCTCTCCCTAGCCCTCTCCCGAAGGAGAGGGAACCGATTGGGGGATGCTGAAGATACTCGGTGGCCTGTTTGATGCGCGTCAGCGCTGCGTAGAAGACGGGACGGTAGCCTCTACAGGCCTTTTTACCCCCCAATAAACTCCTGCATCGTATCCACCAGCGCTTCGTGGAAATAGGCTTTCGAGGGACGGTCAAACAAAATGTGCAAAGCCGGCTGCTGCGCACTGCCCGAGTTGATGACGATGACGTTGATACGCGCCGCCGAGGTTTGCGCCACGGCGCCAAACCCGAAAGCTTCGGCACTCAGGTCGACGCCGCAGAGCTTGGCCATGATCGCGCTCAGGTGCTCGCCACTGAGCTGGAAACAGCCGTGGCTGTCCTGGCGCGGCAGCAGGTAGTTGGCTTGATGGTCCATCTCCCAGCGTGCTTCTTCGTCGGCAATGCGTTCGTCTTGCAGGTGGCTGGCGATCAGCAGGTATTCAGTCTGTGAAAGCCGTACCACCAGGCTGCCGTCAGGTTGGGTGATGGCGCGGTTGGGGGCGGTCGGCAGTTCGAAGCCGCGGCCGCGCAGGTAGTCGGCGCTGTCAGCCCCGCGAAAGCCGACCCGGGGCAGGTCGGTCAAGTCGCTCAGGGCACAGCCAATCAAGGGCACTTGCTGTTGTCTCAGGCTGGTCATGGGTCAAAGCTCCTGGCGCTGGTTTTCAGGGTCAAAGAAGGGCAGGGCGACAACCTCGGCCTGAACGGTCATACCCCCTTCAACACGGATCGGGATGCGTTGTCCCGGCGTGCTCTGGTTGATGCCCGCGTAGGCCAGGCCAATGATCTTGCCCAGGCTGGCGGAGTATTCACAGGAGGTGACGCTGCCGCTGATGTCCGGGCCGTTAAGCACCAAATGCCCTTCAAGCGGTTGCGCGCTGTCTTTGGGCAAGCTGAAGCCCACCAGTTTGCGCTTGAGCGGTTGGGCCTCGAGGATGTCCACCGAGCGCCGCCCGACGAAGAAGGGTTTGTTGCGACTCACCGCCCAGCCCATGTCGATTTCTGCCGGGTGGGTCATGCCGTCGGTGTCCTGGCTGATGATTACGTGGCCTTTCTCAAGGCGCAGCAAGCGCTGGGTTTCAACGCCAAACGGTCGAATATCAAATGCTTTGCCGGCGCTGATCAGGGCATCCCAGAGCGCCAGCCCGTGACGGGCCGGAACGTGGATCTCATACCCCAGCTCGCCGACAAAACCGACCCGCAGCAAGCGCGCTGCAATCCCGGCTACCGTGCCTTGGCGCACGCCCAGATACGGGAAGGCACTGGCACTTAAATCGAGGTCAGAACAGAGCAGTTCGAGGACTTTGCGTGAGTCCGGCCCGGCCACGTTGACCGCGCAAATGGCGGCGGTCACGTTGTTGATGTCGACGTCCAGACGCCATTGCGCGTTCCACTTCAGCATCTGCTGGTAAATGCGGTCTACGCCGCTGGTGGTGGCGGTGACGTAAAAGTGTTGCTCGGCAAAGCGTGCGCACACGCCATCATCAATCACCACCCCGTGCTCGTTGGTCATCAGCGCATAGCGCGAGCGGCCCACGGGCTGCTTGATGAAGGCAAAGGTGTACAGGCGGTTCAACAGCTCCGCCGCATCCGGGCCGCGCACATCGAGGCCGCCCAGGGTCGACACGTCAATAATGCCGACCTTGTTGCGCACGTGCAGGGCTTCGGCCTGCATGCAGGCTTCGCGGTCTTTGGCCGCGCCGTAGTAGGCCGGGCGTTGCCAGATACCGGCCGGCATCATTTTCGCGCCTGCCTGCACATGGCGGATGTGCATGGGTGTTTGGCGATACGGGTCAAACGCGCGACCGGCCACATGGGCGAGTTTTTCTGCCACAAACGGCGGCCGCGCGGTGGTGACCCCGGTTTCACTGATGTTGCGTTGTGTCGCCCACGCCACCAGGCGTGCGGTGGGCAGTGCCGAGTGGCGGCCTTGGGACGGGCCCATGCCCACGGTGGAGTAGCGTTTGACCAGTTGCACGTCGCGATAGCCGATGCGCGTGGCGTTGACGATGTCGGCCACTTGCAGGTCTTCGTCAAAGTCGACGAAGTCTTTGCCCTTGGGGTGCGGGAAAATCGGCCAGCTGAAGTTGACTGCCGTTTCTGCCCGCCACCGTTCAGGGGCTGCATCTGCGCTCAGGCCGAGTGCCCGTGCCGCAGCAGCACCGGCACGGGCGCCGTCGGTGAGTACGTTGTCGAGTAAGTGGCGGCCATTGACGGACCCGGCAACCTGCAAGTTTTGCGGCAGCCCGCTGAGGGTGAACTCGGCGCGCTGGTCGTCATAGGCCAGTTTGCCGCCCGCCTGGCACAGCAGTTGATAGACCGGCATATAGCCTGCCGACATGCACAACAGATCGCAGTCCAGACGTTTGCCGCTGTCGGCCACGCGGCCCTGGGCGAGGATGGTGCGCACCTCGACCCCGGTCACGTGGCGCATGCCTTTTTCGTGCAGGGCTTCGTACACGGTGCTGTTGTTCAGGCACGGGATTTTGCGTTGCAGCAAGGCTTCACGCAGCGCCTGATTGCCCGGCGCGGCCCGCAGGTCGATCAGCGATGCAACCTCCACGCCTTGCTCATGCAAATCCAGCGCGGCCAGATACCCGTCGTCATTGCCGGTCAGTACCACGGCACGTTGGCCGGGCTTGACCGCATAGAGTTTCATCAGGCGTTGGGCGGCACTGCTCAGCATCACCCCCGGCAGGTCGTTGTTGCGAAAGATCACCGGCTGATCGAACGACCCGCTGCACACCAGGCATTGGCTGGCCCGCACCTTGTACAGGCGTTTGCCCTGAATCACCGGCAGGTAGTTGTCGGTGAACCAGGCGTTACAGGTCGCCTCGGTGAGCACTTTAATATTGGCGTGCTGCACCACTTGCGCCAGCAGCGAATGGCGCACAGCGTTGGCCTGAATGCCTTCAATGTCGAAGCGGGCATAGGTCAGTGAGCCACCGAGCACCGCTTGCTGCTCGATCAGCAGCACCTTGGCCCCGGCATTGGCGGCCGTCAACGCGGCTTGCAAACCGGCAGGCCCGGCGCCGATCACCGCCAGATCCGTGAATAAATACGCCTTGTCGTAGTACTCGGGAGTGAAGTTCAGATCGAGCACACCCAGCCCGGCTTTTTTGCGAATCATCGGCTCCCAGAGCTTCCACATGCCCTTGGGCTTGTAGAACGAGCGGTAGTAGAACCCCACCGGCATGAATTTGGAAAACTTGCCCAGCCAGGCGTCGCGGTCTTGGTCCAGGCTGCCGTTGACGTTTTGCGCGCTGACCTGCAAACCGGACGTCAGCGGGCAGGCGTCGGCCAGCACGTTGGGTTCTTTGGGCAGTTGCACCAGGCTGTTGGCGTCTTGCCCGGCCATGGTCAACGGGCCACGGGGGCGATGGTATTTGAACGAACGGGACAGCAGAAACCGGCCGTTGGCCAGCAGCGCACTGGCAACGCTGTCACCTTGCAGGCCTGGGTAGCGCTCACCATCGAAGGTGAAGTCCAGCGGCTGATGACGGTCGATCAGCAGGCCCATCGGGGCGGGGAGGCGGTTCATCCTGCAATCTCCTTGGCGGCGGTGCTGAACTCGACACGGCGGGTAAACAGCTCTTTGGGGTCGAAGGTGCGCAGTACTTCATCGCTAACGGTGTGGCGCTCGGCGATAAACCAGTAGCTGGACGGCGTGTGCATCCACCATTCGCGCACCACCCCGGCGAGGTTTTCGCTGTTGAACACGTAATCGGCCCATACGCCATCGCTGCAGGTGGTCGGGTCTGGCATGACCTTGAACTCGCCGCCGTAGGTGAACTCACTGATATTGCGCGGCCCGTTGAGCGGGCACATCATGATTTTCATTGCGTGCTCCGGGTCAGTGGCTGGCCGCCGTGGCGCCCATTTCGTTGACTTGCTGGAAGGTTGAAAAACGTTCGAGGGCGAACGGTTTGATCAGTTCGGGCACCTTGCCGCCGCTGGCAACCAGCTCGGCCATGGTCTTGCCGCAGATGGGCGTGGCCTTGAAGCCCCACGTGCCCCAACCGGCGTCGAGGTAGTAATTTTTTACCGGCGACAAGCCCATGATCGGGCTGTAGTCGGGGGTCATGTCGGTGCTCCCGGCCCACTGGCGCATCAGTTTGGCGTTGGCCAAAAAAGGGAACATCTCGATGGCGTGGGCCAGCAGGCTTTCTTTCAAGTCCAGGGTCGAGCGGGTGTTGTACAGCGGGTAGGGGTCGGAGCCGCCGCCGAACACCACTTCGCCACGGCTGGTTTGCTGTACGTAACAGTGCAGTGCCGACGAACTCACCAGCGGGTCGAGAAACGGCTTGAAAGGTTGCGTGACCATGGCTTGCAACGGGAAGGTCTGAATCGGCGAGCGGATCCCGGCTTTGGCCATCAGCAGCGAGCTGTGCCCGGCAATGGCCTGCACGGCGCAACCGCAGCGGATCGTCCCGCGATTGGTTTTGACGGCAGTGATCGCGCCGTTCTCGATCACCAGGTCCTGAACCTCGGTCAGTTGATGAATCTCCACCCCGTGCTTGGCCGCCTGCTTGGCATAACCCCAGGCCACGGCATCGTGGCGGGCGGTGGCGCCGTCGATGTGCCATAGCCCGGCGAGCACCGGCAGGTGGCCGGGGTCAAGGTTTAGGGTGGGTACCAGTTCGCGGATCTGCTGGCGGTCAATCATCTCGCTGCGTCCGCCAAAGTGCTTGTTGACCTCGGCCCGCTGGCGGAACGAACGCACGGTGGCATCGGTGTGGGCCAGCGTCAGCTGGCCGCGCTCCGAATACATGATGTTGAAATCGAATTCGTTGGACAGCGACTGGAACATCCGCACTGACTCGGCGTAAAACTTCACGCCTTCGCTGGTCAGGTAGTTGGAGCGAATGACCGCCGTGTTGCGCGCGGTATTGCCGCCCCCCAGATAGGCCTTTTCGAGTACCGCGATATTGCTGATGCCGTGGTATTTGGACAGGTAATAAGCGGTGGCCAGGCCATGCCCGCCCGCGCCGATGATGACCACGTCATAGCTAGGTTTGAGCGCCTTGGGCGGCGGTAAGTCGACCTCTACCGGGTACTCCGAACTCAGCCCGTATTTCAAGAGATTGAAGGGCATACGGCCTCCGACAGGCTGCGTTGCGCCTGAGATTGGTTAAGGGCGGCGGTCACGGTGTTTTTCATCAGAAAAGCGATAGTCATCGGGCCGACACCGCCGGGCACCGGGGTGATGGCCGCGACGCGGGTCAGTGCGCTGTCAAAATCCACATCACCGACCAGGCGGCTGCGACCGTTGTCATCGATGCGGTTGATGCCGACATCAATCACCACGGCGCCGGGCTTGAGCCAATCGGCGTCGATCAGGCGCGGGCGGCCCACGGCGGCGATCACAATGTCGGCCTGGCGGCACAGCGCTTGCGGGTCCTGGC
>NZ_WIWK01000042.1:0-44538 GCF_009600165.1 Pseudomonas sp. FSL R10-0399 | reverse complement strand
CCGAGCCGGCCCCCGAACCTGCGCGTCGGCCTCAGCGCCTGACAGAAAGCGGCGAACGGGTGTTGCGCGTCACCGCCGAGCGCCTCAACAGCCTGCTCGACCTGTCGAGTAAATCGCTGGTCGAAACCCAGCGTCTCAAGCCGTATCTGATGGCGCTGCATCGGCTTAAACGCATGCAGAGCACCAGCCTGCGGGCGCTGGATACCCTCAACGAGCAGCTCAAAGTGGTGGGCCTGACGCACGAGGTTGAAGAGGCCCTGAACGAGGCCCGGCGCGTGCTCTCCGAGTCGCAGCATTTGCTCAGCGAGCAGACCGCCGAACTCGACGAATTCGGCTGGCAGACCAGCCAGCGCGCGCAATTGCTCTATGACACCGCGCTGGCCTGCCGCATGCGCCCGTTCGCCGATGTGCTGGTGGGCCAGGAGCGCATGGTCCGTGATTTGGGTCGAGCGTTGGGCAAGCAGATTCGCCTGGAAATCGAAGGCGAGAAAACCCAGGTTGACCGCGATGTCCTCGAAAAACTCGAAGCGCCGCTCACCCACTTGCTGCGCAACGCCGTCGACCACGGGATTGAATCGCCCGAGCAACGCTTGCTGGCGGGCAAACAGCCGGAAGGCACGATCCGCTTGCGGGTGTCGCATCAGGCCGGGTTGCTTGCCGTCGAACTGAGCGACGATGGCGCCGGTGTCGACCTCGAACGCTTGCGTCGCAGCATCGTCGAGCGCCAGTTATCCACCGCCGATACGGTGGCGCAACTGAGCGAAGAAGAACTCCTGACCTTCCTCTTTCTGCCGGGGTTCAGCCTGCGCGATACGGTGACTGAAGTCTCCGGGCGCGGCGTCGGGCTGGATGCGGTGCAACACATGGTGCGCCTGTTGCGCGGTGCCATCGTGCTGGAGCAAACCGCAGGGCAGGGCAGCCGGTTCCTGCTGGAAGTGCCGCTAACCTTGTCGGTGGTGCGCAGCCTGGTGGTTGAAGTGGCCGACGAGGCCTACGCCTTCCCGCTGGCGCACATCGAGCGTATGCGCGACCTGTTGCCGGATGACATCGTGCAAGTCGAGGGGCGTCAGCACTTTTGGCACGAAGGCCGGCACGTTGGTCTGGTGGCCGCCAGCCAGTTGCTCCAGCGCCCGCCCAGCCAAAGCGATGACGAAACCCTCAAAGTGGTGGTGATCCGTGAGCGCGACGCCGTATATGGCGTGGCCGTTGAGCGCTTTATCGGTGAGCGGACTCTGGTCGTCCTGCCGCTCGATCCACGCTTGGGCAAGGTGCAGGACATCTCGGCCGGTGCGCTGCTGGACGATGGTTCGCCGGTGCTGATTGTTGATGTTGAAGATATGCTGCGTTCGGTCGATAAGTTGCTCAACACCGGGCGTCTGGAGCGTATTGATCGGCGCAATCGGCACACCGCAGAATTGACCCGCAAACGCATTCTGGTGGTAGACGACTCGCTGACCGTACGTGAATTGCAGCGCAAATTGCTGATTAATCGGGGTTACGAAGTGGCCGTTGCGGTTGACGGCATGGACGGCTGGAACGCCCTGCGTGCCGATCATTTCGACCTGTTGATTACCGACATCGACATGCCGCGCATGGATGGCATAGAGCTGGTCACCCTGTTGCGCCGCGACAACCGCCTGCAGTCCATGCCGGTGATGGTCGTTTCCTACAAAGACCGCGAAGAAGACCGACGACGTGGCCTGGATGCGGGAGCCGACTATTATCTAGCCAAAGCCAGCTTCCATGACGACGCCTTGCTTGATGCCGTGGTTGAACTCATTGGGGGAGCCCAAACATGAAAATCGCCATCGTCAACGACATGCCTTTGGCGGTTGAAGCGCTGCGTTGGGCGCTGGCCTTTGAGCCGAGCCATGAAGTGGTCTGGGTCGCTCACAATGGTGCCGAGGCGGTACAAAAGTGTGCTGAGTTCACCCCGGACCTGATTTTGATGGACCTGATCATGCCGGTCATGGACGGGGTGCAGGCGACGCGACGGATCATGGCTGAAACGCCCTGTGCCATCGTGATTGTGACCGTTGACCGGGAGCAGAACGTACACCGCGTGTTCGAGGCCATGGGCTTTGGCGCGCTGGATGTGGTGGACACGCCCGCGTTGGGCGCAGGCAATGCCAAAGAAGCGGCAGCGCCGTTATTGCGCAAGATCCTCAACGTGGGCTGGTTGATGGGGCAGAGTGACAAGCGGGTACGCCCGGTGTCGGCGCAGCCGCGGGCATTGGGCTTGCAGGGCGGGCTGGTGGTGATTGGCTCGTCTGCGGGCGGCCCGGCGGCGCTGGAAAGTTTGCTCAAGGGGCTGCCGCGAGATTTCCAGGTGCCTATCGTCCTGGTGCAACACGTAGACCAGGTGTTTGCGGCGGGCATGGCGGAGTGGTTGAGCGGCTCGTGCGGGCTGGACGTACGTTTGGCTCGGGAAGGCGAAGTGCCACAGCCGGGGACGGTATTGCTGGCGGGCACCAACCACCACATACGCTTGTTGAAAAACGGCACCCTGGCCTACACGGCAGAGCCGGTAAACGAGATCTACCGCCCCTCGATTGATGTGTTTTTTGAAAGTGTTGCAAGGTACTGGAAGGGAGATGCCGTGGGGGTGTTATTAACCGGCATGGGACGCGATGGGGCTCAGGGGCTTAAACTCATGCGCCAACAAGGCTTCCTCACCATTGCGCAAGACCAACACAGCAGTTCGGTGTACGGCATGCCTAAAGCAGCTGCGGCCATTGATGCCGCGGTTGAGATCCGTCCTTTGGACAAGATTGCGCCACGTTTGCTGGAGATATTTGCCAAATGATCGACAAAATCCCGCAGGACTGGCTTGAAGGCAGTAATTCAGGTGAACGCGCATGAGCGATTTACAGTTGGACGACGTTAAAACAGACGAAAACGCCGCCATGGTGCTGCTGGTAGACGATCAGGCGATGATCGGCGAAGCCGTGCGCCGGGGTTTGGCGCTAGAGCAGAACATTGATTTTCACTTCTGTGCAGACCCGCATCAGGCGATTGCGCAAGCCATCCGCATCAAACCGACCGTGATTTTGCAGGACCTGGTCATGCCGGGGCTGGACGGTCTGACCCTGGTGCGTGAATACCGCAATCACCCGGCGACGCAGAATATTCCGATCATCGTGCTGTCCACCAAAGAAGACCCGCTGATCAAAAGCGCGGCGTTTTCGGCGGGGGCCAATGATTACTTGGTCAAACTGCCCGATAACATCGAGCTGGTGGCGCGCATTCGCTATCACTCGCGCTCTTACATGACCCTGTTGCAGCGTGACGCGGCCTACCGTGCGCTGCGTGTGAGCCAGCAGCAACTGCTCGATACCAACCTGGTGCTGCAACGGTTAATGAACTCGGACGGCCTGACCGGGCTGTCGAACCGTCGGCACTTTGACGAATACCTCGAACTGGAGTGGCGCCGCGCCTTGCGTGAGCAGACCCAGCTGTCGTTGTTGATGATCGACGTTGACTACTTCAAGTCGTTCAACGACACCTTCGGCCATCTGGACGGCGACGAAGCATTGCGCAAAGTGGCCTCGACCATTCGTGATGCCAGCAGTCGCCCGTCTGACCTGCCGGCGCGTTACGGCGGCGAAGAATTCGCCATCGTCTTGCCCAACACCTCCCAGGGCGGAGCACGGCTGGTGGCAGAAAAACTGCGTCAGGCCGTAGAAGCCCTGAAAATCCCGCACATCCAGCCCAGCGAAGGCCGCAGCCTGACCATCAGCATTGGCCTGGCGACCCTCACCCCGCAACAAAACGGCAGCTCACGCCAATTGATCTCCGCGGCGGACAAAGGCCTGTACCTGGCCAAGCACAACGGACGTAACCAGGTCGGGATCGAGTAACCATCCCACCTTGTCTCGCGAACTTTTGATCATTAAAGGCAAAAGATCGCGAGACAAGCTCGCTCCTACAGGGTAGGTTTTGCTTACATGAGGGGGGTTGTTACTCAGCGTTGTCCAGCAATGAATCCACCACCGCACGGGCCATTTCGACCGAGTGCACCATCTGCTAGGCGCATAACAGCAACTAGGAAGTGCCCTGCATTGGGAAGAGGAAATTGCTGACGGAATGCGTCAAAAAGCCATCCCAAAACTCTGTAGGAGCGAGCTTGCCTCGCGATCTTTTGATATTTAAAGGCAAAAAATCGCAGCCTTCGGCAGCTCCTACAAAGTGAACTGCCCCCGCCAGGCGGGCTGCTGCCAACCCATGTTTGCGGTATACTCCCCGGCTTTGTAAAAATCGCCTACGAGTGCCGCCAGCCATGGAAATCAACCCGATCCTTAACAGCATCAAGGACCTGTCAGAGCGCTCCGAAACTATTCGGGGGTATCTTTGACTACGATCAAAAGCATGAGCGTCTGATCGAAGTCAATCGCGAGCTTGAAGATCCTAGTGTCTGGAACAACCCGACGTACGCCCAGGAGTTAGGCCGCGAACGCGCCCAACTGGCGCAGATCGTCGAAACCCTGGATGAGATGCACACAGGTCTGGCCGACGCCAAAGACCTGCTGTTGATGTCTGCCGAAGAAGAAGACCAGGCCGCTGTCGATGACGTTGCCGCTGAAGTCGAGCGTCTGCGCGAAGCCCTTGAAAAACTCGAATTCCGCCGCATGTTCAGCGGTGAGATGGACGCCAATAACGCTTACCTGGACATTCAGGCAGGCTCCGGTGGTACCGAAGCGCAAGACTGGGCCAATATCCTGTTGCGGATGTATCTGCGTTGGGCCGACAAGCGCGGCTTCGATGCCACCATCATGGAACTGTCTGCCGGTGAAGTCGCCGGGATCAAAGGCGCAACCGTGCATATCAAGGGTGAATACGCCTTTGGCTGGCTGCGTACCGAGATTGGCGTCCATCGTCTGGTGCGTAAAAGCCCGTACGACTCGGGCAACCGTCGTCACACCTCGTTTTCGGCTGTTTTCGTTTCGCCGGAAATCGACGACAACATCGAAATCGACATCAACCCGTCTGACCTGCGGATCGATACCTATCGTTCCTCCGGTGCGGGTGGTCAGCACGTAAACACCACTGACTCGGCCGTGCGGATTACCCACGTACCGACCAACACTGTGGTGAGCTGCCAGAACGAACGTTCCCAGCATGCGAACAAAGACACCGCCATGAAAATGTTGCGGGCCCGTCTTTATGAGCAAGAAATGCAGAAGCGCAGCGCGGCGTCCCAAGCCCTGGAAGACACCAAGAGTGACATCGGCTGGGGCCACCAGATCCGCTCGTACGTACTCGACGCTTCGCGTATCAAGGATTTGCGTACCAACATCGAGCGCAGCGATTGCGACAAAGTGCTCGACGGCGATATCGACGAATACCTGGTAGCCAGCCTGAAACAAGGGCTGTAAGTCGCGCAATAACCGTAAGTGCGCAGCCAATGCGATGCCTCAAGGCGCGCTAAAGGCCCGCCAACCCCTGCCGCAGGGCAGGGGCAACGAACCTGTGATGGAATTTTTAAGACATGAGCGACCAACAACTCGACCCCCAAGACCTGCAACAGGAAGAAAACGCCCTGATCGCCCTGCGCAAGGAAAAACTTGCCGCCGAGCGCGCTAAGGGCAACGCCTTCCCTAATGATTTTCGTCGTGAAAACTACTGCGCTGACTTGCAGAAGCAGTACGCCGACAAGACTAAGGAAGAGCTGGCTGAAGCAGCCATTCCGGTCAAGGTTGCGGGTCGCATCATGCTTAACCGTGGCGCGTTCATGGTGATCCAGGACATGACCGGTCGCATCCAGGTCTACGTCAACCGTAAAACCCTGCCAGAAGAAACCCTGGCCGCCGTGAAAACCTGGGACCTGGGCGACATCATCGCCGCTGAAGGCACCCTGGCCCGTTCCGGCAAAGGCGACCTGTACGTTGAAATGACCAACGTGCGTCTGCTGACCAAATCCCTGCGCCCGCTGCCAGACAAGCACCACGGTCTGACTGACACCGAGCAGCGCTATCGTCAGCGTTACGTTGACCTGATCGTTAACGAAGACGTGCGCCACACCTTCCGTGTGCGTTCGCAAGTGATCGCGCACATCCGCAGCTTCCTGATGGCGCGTGACTTCCTTGAAGTTGAAACGCCGATGCTGCAAACCATTCCGGGCGGCGCGGCAGCCAAGCCTTTCGAAACTCACCACAACGCGCTGGACATGGAAATGTTCCTGCGTATCGCGCCTGAGCTGTACCTCAAGCGTCTGGTGGTGGGCGGCTTCGAAAAAGTGTTCGAGATCAACCGTAACTTCCGTAACGAAGGCGTGTCGACCCGTCACAACCCAGAATTCACCATGCTTGAGTTCTACCAGGCGTACGCCGACTACGAAGACAACATGGACCTCACCGAAGAGCTGTTCCGTGAACTGGCACAGCTGGTGCTGGGTAGCACCGACGTGCCGTACGGTGACAAGGTGTTCCACTTCGGCGAGCCGTTTGTGCGCCTGTCGGTCTTCGACTCGATCCTCAAGTACAACCCTGAGCTAACCGCTGCAGACCTGAACGACATCGACAAGGCGCGTGAAATCGCCAAAAAAGCCGGTGCCAAGGTGCTGGGCTTCGAAGGCCTGGGCAAGCTGCAAGTGATGATTTTCGAAGAGCTTGTCGAGCACAAGCTGGAACAGCCGCACTTCATCACCCAGTACCCGTTTGAAGTGTCGCCGCTGGCCCGTCGTAACGACGACAACCCGAACGTGACCGACCGCTTTGAGCTGTTTATCGGTGGTCGTGAAATCGCCAACGCCTACTCCGAGTTGAACGACGCGGAAGACCAGGCCGAGCGTTTCATGGCGCAGGTAGCGGACAAAGACGCCGGTGACGACGAAGCCATGCATTACGACGCCGACTTCGTACGTGCGCTGGAATACGGCATGCCGCCAACGGCGGGTGAAGGTATCGGTATCGACCGTCTGGTGATGCTGCTGACCAACTCCCCGTCGATTCGCGACGTGATCCTGTTCCCGCACATGCGCCCACAAGCGTAACGATGCCGAATAAAAAACCGCCGATTCAAGGCGGTTTTTTATTGCCTGCAGAACGCTGAGCTGGATCTTTGTGTGGGAGCGGGCTTGCTCGCGATAGCATCAACGCGTTGTCGCAGGTAGATCAGGGCGCTTGCATCGCGAGCAAGCCCGCTCCCACAGTCAGTCATAAGGCATACCAACGGTTGACGGCGATTGTCAGTCGGATGGAATATCAGGCCCTACTCAATGAGCCCTGGCCGCTCTATAGAAGGATGCAGGCATGAAAGTGTGGCGCGTATTGCTGGTGGCATTGTCATTTTTGATGTTGAGCGGGTGCCTGGTGACGTTTAAAGACGCACCGATCGCGGCCCAGCCAGCGCCAAAACAACTGCTCGGAAAATGGACCAGCAAGGATGCCTGGGGCGAGGCGCGCAACCTGAATATCCGCGCCGTCGACAAGACTCGCTACCAAGCCGTGATCTACCCCAAGGGCGAACCCAAGGCGCGTGATCGTTACACCTTTATCGTTGCCCGCCACGGCAGCCGCTGGTACGCCTCGGCCAATTTGCCGGCCAAACTGGGCGGTGGCTACACCCTCAATGGTTTTGAGGTGAACGACAACGGCGAGTTGGTGGTGTACGACCTGGACCTTGACCAGATCAAGCAGGCGATAGGCCAGTCGGCCTTGAACGGTGAGCCGGTCGAAACGTCTGAAGGCTCAGGCGTACAGATCCAGAGCCCATCAGCTACAGTTTTTGCATACCTCGATGATCCTGCCAATTCGGACGTCTTTGTCGAAGTGGCCCGCTATCAGCGTGCGATCAAGTAACCGTATTTAATCAAGGAGCCGCGGGTGGACGATTACCAGCGCACCATACGCACATTGTCAGACCGCATTGTGCTGGCCCAGGCGCCGATCCGCGTGCTGGATGCGGTGAAGTGGGATGACAGCATCCGCCAGGGTTTTTTAAAGGCCAAAGGCAAAGAGATGCCAGCGATCAGCCGTGACTATTACTTGTCCCGGCCGCTGTCTTTTGACTCCAGTGCGGTCAAGTCAGAGTTCCAGCACATCGAGCGTGACATCACCCGGCAACTGGGGCAGTTCAACCCGGTCGGGCAGATCATGCGGCGTATGTGCAAAGAGTACCGAATGGTGGTGCGCATGCTCGAAGCCCGCGGCACTGAAGACTTCGGGCTGATTTCCCAAGAGTTGTACGGCGCCGCTTCCGACGCGTTCCATGCCGGTGATCCGACGCTGGCCGATCTGGGCCTGATGATGTCCGATTACCTGGACAACATCGACGGGCGTGGTGACCTCAAGGACGAAGCCAAAAACCTGACCGCCAAAGACGCGGTCAACCTGCTGCAAAGCCGGCTCAACAAGGTCTTTGGCGAGTGCGAAGAAACCATCCGGGTGTTTGAGTCTGACGGTATCGTCGCGGACGCAGCGGCCGGCGCCGACTACATCAAGATCCGCAGCGATGCGATGTTCAACGAGCGTGACGTGCGCGCCCTCGAAGTACACGAAGGGCTGGTGCACGTGGGCACCACGCTCAATGGCCAGAACCAGCCGATTTGCACCTTCCTGTCCAAAGGCCCGCCCTCATCGACCGTGACCCAGGAAGGGCTGGCGATTTTGATGGAAGTCATCACCTTTGCCTCTTACCCGAGCCGCCTGCGCAAACTGACCAACCGCACCCGCGCCATCCACATGGTGGAGGAGGGCGCGGACTTTATGCAGGTGTATCAGTTCTTCCGTGATCAGGGGTTCGAGATGCCAGAAAGCTACGGCAACGCGAGTCGGGTTTTCCGTGGCTCGGTGCCAAATGGACTGCCATTCACCAAAGACTTGTCCTACCTCAAAGGCTTCATCATGGTTTACAACTACATTCAGTTGGCCGTGCGTAAGGGCAAGCTCGAACAAGTGCCGCTGCTGTTCTGTGGCAAGACCACGCTGGAAGACATGCGCACCTTGCGCCAGTTGGTCGATGAAGGATTAGTGGTTGCGCCTAAATACCTGCCGGACCAGTTCCGCGACATGAACGCCTTGTCGGCATGGATGTGCTTCTCCAACTTCCTCAACCACTTGAGCCTGGACCGGATCGAAGCCGACTACTCCAATATTTTGTGACAAGGCGGTCCATTCAATGAAAACCCTGGCTGCACTCTGCCTGCTGCTCGCCCTCAGCGGATGCAGCTCATTGTTGTTTTACCCCGAACCTGGCCAGCCGATTACCCCGACGGCGGCGGGCCTTGCCTACAAAGACGTCAACCTCACTGCCGCCGATGGCACGCAACTGCATGGTTGGTGGCTGCCGGCCAAGCCCGGCGTGCCGCTCAAGGGCACCGTGCTGCACCTGCATGGCAATGGCGGCAATCTGGCGTACCACCTGGGCGCGGTGGCCTGGTTGCCCGAGCAGGGCTATCAAGTGCTGATGCTCGACTATCGCGGTTATGGCCTGTCGCAGGGCAAACCGGGCTTGCCCGCGGTGTATCAGGACATCGACGCCGCCTTTGACTGGTTAGAGCAACAACCGTCCGTGCAGGGGCAGCCGCTGATTGTGCTGGGGCAAAGCCTGGGCGGAGCCATGGGCGTTCATTACCTGAGCCAGCACCCGCAGCAGCGCGCTCGGCTCAAGGCTGTGGTGCTTGATGGTGTACCGGCCAGTTACCGCGAAGTGGGGCAATTTGCCCTGAGCACGTCCTGGCTGACCTGGCCCTTGCAAGTGCCGCTGTCATGGCTGGTGCCTGACGCAGACAGCGCGGTGTACGCGATGCTGGACATGAAAGACGTGCCTGTGTTGATTTTTCACAGCATGGACGACCCTATCGTGCCGTTGTCCAACGGCATCCGCCTGTACCAAGCCGCGCCGCCGCCCAAGGTGTTGCAACTGACCCGGGGCGGTCACGTGCAAACGTTTGGTGACCCGACCTGGCGCCAAGTGATGCTGCGTTATCTTGAAGACCCGCAACATTTCAACGGTGTGCGGCGACTGGGGGAGATCCCCAATTACCCACCGACTAAAGCTCCCGAAACAGAGACCCCGCAATGAGTGAAGAGCGTAACGCCATCCCCCTGATCCTCACTGGTATCGGCACCATCATCGGTACGGTGGGCTGCCTGTGGTACTACGGTTACCTGCACTTCGCCAAGCCTGAGGATGCGTTGCTGCTCAACGACTTCACCATGCTTAAGACCTTGCCGGGGGAGGATTACAAAGTCTCCCTGACCCCGGCCAACCAGGTGGCACAGTGCATTGACGGGATCGTGGTGTTGTTTGATACCGAACAAAAAGGCCTGACCGGGGTGTTGGTCAACAACAAGAAACAGGCCGTGCATTGCATGGGGCAAGAAACGCCGAAGCTGCAACCTTAAGAGCAAAAGGCCCTCACCACGCCTCTCCCGATTGCGGGCTGCTGCAGATTTTGTCGATCTGTGAGCCTGACGCTGAATGTGCGAACACTGTAGAGCTCCCTCTCCCGCGGGAGAGGGCTGGGGTGAGGGGAAAGCCATACAACAAAAAGCCCCGCCTGATCACTCAGGCGGGGCTTTCATTTAACGCTTATCGATTTACTGGATCGAAGAGCGTGGCGCAACCGGCTGGTTGTCGTTGGAGATGGTCACTTCAACGCGGCGGTTTTGAGCGCGGCCCGAGTTGCTGCTGTTGTCAGCAACCGGGTATTCCTTGCCATAGCCTTGGGCAACGATACGCGATGGGTCTACACCGGCACGTACCAGTGCCGCTTTAACCGCATTGGCGCGACGCTCGGACAGGTTCTGGTTGTAAGAAGCGCTGCCTTTGCTGTCGGTGTAACCCTCAACAATTACCTTGCGATCCGGGTTCTGGATCAGGTAATTGGCCAGGGTCGAGATGCTTTCGCGGCTGTTAGGCTTGAGGTTGGCCTGGTCGAAGTCAAACAGCACGTCACCGAAGGTCACCAGGGTGCCACGGTCCGTTTGCTTGGCGTTCAGGCTTTGCAGCTTTTTGATCTGCGCATCACGGGCGTCCAGCAGAGCCTGGGCACGATCGGAACCGGCGTTTTTCAGCTGGTTTTCAGCGGTACGCAGGGCGATGGTTTGCTTGGCCAGTTCAACACGCTGGTTGGTCAGGTAAGCCAGTTGGTCAACCTTGGACTCTTTTTCTTTGTCCAGGTAGGCCTTTTCAGCTTTGTCCAGCCACTCGCCAGCGTCTTTGGTTTCAAGCGCTGCAACCTTGGTCGCTTCCGGGTTGGTTTGCAGGGCCGAGTAGTTGCTCTTGGCGTTTTCCAGGTTAACGTTCGGCTGGTGCGAGCACGCGGCCAAACCAACGCTCAGGGCCAGCAGGGCAGGGATCATTACTGTATTGCGCATAATAGTTGTCCTTTCTATCTATTAGGAATGCTGTATCGCCAGTTGCGATCAAAGAGGGGCGGCTGTTATTGCAGGCCGCGCATGCCTTCCTGACGCAGTTGCTGGACGGCTTTCTGAGCATCCTGAACGGCCTTCTCGGCTTTTGCGGCCTGGGCTTTACGTTCTGCTACGCGAGCGTCCCATTCAGCTTGTTCGGACAGGCGACGGGCTTCGTCATATTTTTTGTCGTGCATAGCCAGCTCAGCTTGTTTGAGCTTGTCTTGTGCCGACTTCATTTCCACTGGAGCGTATTCGGTACCGCCAGCGCTGACGGCGTTGTTCACGGCCGACTGCGTCACAGCGTATTGCTCGGTTGGCGGGTTGCCAGCGCAACCGGCTAAAACGAAGCTGGCACCGATCGCCAATGCAGCCAGTTTCAGCCCGCGCAGGCGAGGAGAGGTGGTTTTGACAGTGCGGGTCATCATGGTCTTCAACTCCATTAGGAAACTCCTTAAAAACATCATCTCCATCACAACTGTCGGGTGACCTGGAGCAGTTGGACGCAGGTTCCTGCAGTGATGGTTAAAAGCTGTGACCTGAACGAAATTTGAATAGTTCAAAAAAAAAGATGGCAGTTTGCCTAAAAATTTTCTGACTGACGGGTCATAGGGTAATTAGCTGTTTAGCGCGCGCATGGCTTGCCAGCGACGCCCATTGCGACGCACTCTTGGGTCACGAACTCGCCCAGAATCTGCTGGAGAAATGGCTGATGACCGATATTGATGCACGCTTGCGCGATGATGTTCACCTGTTGGGTGAGCTGTTGGGTAATACGATTCGTGACCAATACGGCGACGCCTTTCTCGCCAAGATCGAACGCATCCGCCAGGGTGCCAAAGACGACCGGCACGGCACTCCGGGCGAAGAATTGAGCGCCATTCTCGATGCCCTCAGCGATAACGAAGTGCTGCCGGTAGCACGGGCGTTCAACCAGTTTTTGAACCTGGCCAATATCGCCGAGCAATACCAGTTGATTCACCGGCGTGGCGATGACCAGCCGCAACCGTTTGAGTCGCAAGTGCTGCCCACCTTGTTGCGCCGCTTGCTGGCCGAAGGGCATGACGCGAACTCGCTGGCGCAACAACTCAGCAGCCTTGAAATTGAGTTGGTGCTCACGGCGCACCCGACTGAAGTCACGCGCCGCACCTTGATCCAAAAATATGACGCGATTGCCGAGCAACTGGCGGCTCAAGATCACCGGGATCTGACCCTGGCCGAGAAGTCGCGAATCGAAGAGCGCTTGCAACGCTTGATCGCCGAAGCTTGGCACACCGAAGAAATCCGCCGCACCCGGCCTACACCCGTGGATGAGGCCAAGTGGGGTTTTGCCGTTATTGAACACTCGTTGTGGCAGGCGCTGCCCAATATGCTGCGGACCGCCGACGCGGCGTTGCACGGGGCCACCGGGCTGCATTTACCGCTGGATTCAGCGCCCATTCGCTTCGCCTCGTGGATGGGCGGCGACCGTGATGGCAACCCCAACGTGACCGCCACGGTCACCCGCGAAGTGCTCTTGCTGGCGCGCTGGATGGCCGCCGATTTGTACCTGCGTGATATCGATAAACTCGCCGCCGACCTGTCCATGCAGCAGGCCACCGATGAATTGCTCGCGGTGGCGGGGGAGAGTGCCGAACCGTACCGCGCGGTGCTCAAACAATTGCGTGAACGCTTGCGCATCACCCGTGCCTGGGCGCAGAGCGCCTTGCACAGCGCACAACCTGCGCCAGAAGGTGTGTTGAGCGACAACCAGGACCTGCTGGCACCCTTGAAGCTGTGTTACACGTCGCTGCACGCCTGTGGCATGGGCGTGATTGCTGACGGGCCGCTGCTCGATTGCCTGCGTCGGGCGGTGACGTTTGGTCTGTTCCTGGTGCGCCTGGATGTGCGTCAGGACGCGGCCCGGCACACCTCGGCCATGACTGAAATCACCGATTACCTGGGCCTTGGCCGCTATGAAGACTGGGATGAAGACGCGCGCCTGATCTTCCTGATGCGCGAATTGAACAACCGTCGCCCGCTGTTGCCGGGTTACTTCAAACCCGCCGCCGAGACGGCCGAAGTGCTGGCCACATGCCGTGAGGTGGCAGCTGCGCCGGGGGCTTCGCTGGGCTCATACGTGATCTCCATGGCGGGTGCGGCTTCTGACGTGCTGGCCGTGCAACTGCTGCTCAAAGAGGCAGGGCTTGAGCGCCCGATGCGCGTGGTGCCACTGTTTGAAACCCTGGCCGACCTGGACAATGCCGGGCCGGTGATTGAGCGTCTATTGCTGTTGCCGGGCTACCGCGCACGCCTGCAGGGGCCGCAGGAAGTGATGATCGGCTACTCCGACTCGGCCAAGGATGCTGGCACCACGGCAGCGGCGTGGGCGCAGTACCGGGCGCAAGAAAATCTGGTGAATATTTGCCGCGAGCAACACGTCGACCTGCTGCTGTTTCATGGCCGTGGCGGTACCGTGGGGCGTGGCGGCGGCCCGGCGCATGCGGCGATTCTGTCGCAACCGCCGGGGTCGGTGGCGGGGCGTTTCCGTACCACCGAACAGGGCGAGATGATCCGCTTTAAATTTGGCCTGCCTGACATCGCCGAGCAAAACCTCAACCTGTACCTGTCGGCGGTACTCGAAGCCACATTACTCCCACCGCCGCTGCCTGAGCCGGGGTGGCGAGTGCTGATGGACGAACTGGCCGACGATGGGGTCAAGGCCTACCGCTCGGTGGTGCGCGACAACCCGCAATTTGTCGAGTATTTCCGCCAGTCCACCCCGGAACAGGAATTGGGCCGCTTGCCCTTGGGCAGTCGCCCGGCCAAGCGCCGTGCAGGCGGGATTGAAAGCTTGCGCGCCATTCCGTGGATTTTCGGCTGGACCCAAACCCGCCTGATGCTGCCCGCTTGGCTCGGCTGGGAAACCGCGCTCAGCCAGGCGCTGGCGCGCGGTGAAGGAGAGCAACTGGCGCAAATGCGCGAGCAGTGGCCGTTCTTCCGCACCCGCATCGACATGCTGGAAATGGTCCTGGCCAAAGCGGATGCCGACATCGCCCGGCTCTATGACGAACGTCTGGTGGCCCCTGAATTGCTGCCTTTGGGTGCTCACTTACGCGACTTATTGTCGCAGGCGTGCGAGGTGGTGCTGGGTTTGACCGGGCAGTCTCAACTGATGGCGCACAGCCCGGACACGCTGGAGTTCATCCGCTTGCGCAACACCTACCTTGACCCGCTGCACTTGTTGCAGGCTGAGCTGCTGGCGCGTTCGCGACGCCAGCAAACCGATCAGGACAGCCCTCTGGAACAAGCGCTGCTGGTGACTGTGGCGGGGATCGCGGCGGGTTTGCGCAACACCGGCTAAGCTCGTTCGCTAGTCAAAAGTCGCGCCGTGGTGCCAAACATCGGGGCTTTTCATGGCCTGATCCGGCCCCGGCGCGACACTTTTTGCCAGGGTTACGACCTGTGACACCCGGTCGCAAGGGCTGCTTTAGCAGTGATTATTCCTACTTTGGCCCGCTTGTGTGGTCCGGAACGGCTGTGTATCTTGGTCAGCCCTTTGGCCTGTTTTGCGGCCATTACCCGATTTTGAGATTGGCCCCAAGAGGCGAGTCTGTTGTCATTTAAATAAAAAATTGAGGAGCACATCGATGCGCGTAATTCTGCTGGGAGCTCCCGGGGCCGGTAAAGGTACTCAGGCGAAGTTCATCACTGAAAAATTTGGCATCCCGCAAATCTCCACCGGCGATATGTTGCGTGCTGCGGTCAAGGCTGGCACCGAGCTGGGCCAGAAAGCTAAAAGCATCATGGACAGCGGCGGTCTGGTTTCTGACGATCTGATCATCAACCTGGTCAAAGAGCGCATTGCTCAGCCAGATTGCGTCAACGGTTTCCTGTTTGACGGTTTCCCGCGCACCATCCCTCAAGCTCAAGCACTGGTCGACAACGGTGTAGAGCTGGATCACGTGGTTGAAATCGCCGTAGAAGACGAAGAAATCGTTCAGCGCATCGCCGGTCGTCGCGTTCACGAAGCGTCGGGCCGCGTTTACCATATCGCGCATAACCCGCCAAAGGTTGAAGGTAAAGACGACGTGACCGGTGAAGACCTGGTTCAGCGTAAAGACGACACCGAAGAAACCGTTCGTCACCGCCTGTCGGTTTACCATTCGCAAACCAAGCCGCTGGTGGATTTCTACCAGAAGCTTGAGTCTGCCCAAGGCAAACCCAAGTACAGCCACATCGCCGGTGTTGGCTCGGTAGAATCGATCACCGCCAAGGTGCTTGCAGCCCTGAGCTGATAAGTCGATTTTGCTTGGTGACAACAGCCCGCTTGCGGGCTGTTGTTGTTTATACTGCTGCACTTTTTTCAATTTTGATTCTGACGGGAACACCGATGAGCACCTTGCTGGCCCTGGATACCGCGACTGAAGCTTGCTCTGTTGCCTTGCTGCACGATGGCAAGGTCACAAGCCACTACGAGGTGATCCCGCGCCTGCATGCGCAAAAGCTGTTGCCGATGATTAAAGATCTGCTGGCCCAGGCTGGCGTTGAGCTGTCGGCGGTCGAGGCGATTGCCTTTGGTCGCGGGCCGGGTGCGTTTACCGGTGTGCGCATCGCCATCGGCGTGGTGCAAGGCCTGGCCTTTGCCCTGGAGCGCCCGGTATTGCCTATCTCCAACCTGGCAGCATTGGCCCAGCGTGCCTATCGCGAGCACGGCGCGACCCAGGTGGCATCGGCCATTGATGCGCGCATGGACGAAGTGTATTGGGGTTGCTACCGCGAGCAGGCCGGTGAAATGCGCCTGCAAGGCGTCGAAGCGGTGTTGCCACCTGAAGCCGCTGCGTTGCCGGACGGCGCCAGCGGTGACTGGTTTGGTGCAGGCACCGGCTGGGGCTATGCCGAGCGCTTGAACGTCAAACCAACGGCGCTGGACGCTGGCATGTTGCCTCACGCTGAAGACTTGCTGACCCTGGCGCGTTTTGCCTGGGCGCGCGGCGAAGCCATCCGCGCTGACGATGCGCAGCCGGTGTACCTGCGCGACAAAGTAGCGGCAACCCGCGCCGAGCGTGGTCTTATCTAGCCCAGCTATTATTGGATCGGGTTGTGGGAGCGGGCTTGCTCGCGATTGAATCGGCAAGGTGTAACAGGCATACCGCGTTGCCTGCATCGCGAGCAAGCCCGCTCCCACAGGACTATTTGCTTAGTCGGGCCAACGCCGCTAAATTGCCAATACCGCTACCGAGCTTGCACTTATGCGTATTGACGGCTTTTCCTCCCAGTCTTACCCCATCAAGCGCAAGCCGCGTAAAGGCAAGGTGCAGGTTGATGAGTCGGTAGAAGACAGCCCGGCTGAACTTGAAAACCTGCCGCAAGTCACTCGCCAGGCCTCGTCGGGTGAGCGCATCAGCCAACTGCCGGTGCGTTCCCAGGACATGATTTTCCAGCGCGGGATGAGCAAAAACGCCGCCAGCGCCCTCGCCAGTTACCTGACTACCCAAGGCTTTGTTGATTGGGAAATAGAAGTGATGGGGCTGGACCTGTACATTTGACGGCATGACTGACGCCCAACTGCCTTATTACCTCGGCTGCCCGTCCTGGAGTGAAAACGCCTGGCGTGAAGGCCTGTACCCCCAAAATGCCCAACCCACCGAGTTTTTGAGCCTGTACGCGCAGGTGTTCAATACCGTTGAAGGCAACACCACGTTCTATGCCAGCCCCAAGCCCGCCACGGTGGCGCGTTGGGCAAGCAGCATGCCCGAACATTTTCGCTTTACGGCCAAGTTCCCCCGTGAGATCAGCCACGGCGGCGATTTGCGTGAGCAAGGGCAGGCAATCGAAAGCTTCCTGCAGTTGTTAAAGCCACTGGGGCCGCGCGTGGCGCCGTTCTGGCTGCAACTGCCCGCAAGCTTCGGGCCGCAGCGGCTGGCCGAGCTGGTGAGCTTCATCGATGACTTGCAGCGTCCATTGGC
Source organism: Pseudomonas sp. FSL R10-0399 (assembly GCF_009600165.1). Taxonomy (NCBI): domain Bacteria; kingdom Pseudomonadati; phylum Pseudomonadota; class Gammaproteobacteria; order Pseudomonadales; family Pseudomonadaceae; genus Pseudomonas; species Pseudomonas sp. FSL R10-0399. Next base: position 27,233 of record NZ_WIWK01000042.1, on the reverse strand, counting down.
CGTTGAGGTGCGTCACCCGGAATTTTTTGCCAAGGGCGATGCCGAGCGCTTGCTCAATCGCGTGTTGATGGAGCGCGGGGTTGAGCGTATTTGCCTTGATCCGCGGGCGCTGTTCAGTTGCGACTCCAGCGACCCGGCGGTGCTGCATGCCCAGTCGAAAAAGCCCAAGGTACCGCCACGACCGGCGGCGTTTACCCAATGCCCGCAAGTGCGCTTTATCGGGCGCCCGGAACTGCAGGCCAATGACCCTTACTTGAAACCCTGGGTGGAGAAAGTCGCTGGCTGGATCGAAGAAGGCCGCAAGCCTTATGTCTTTTTGCACACCCCGGACAACCACCGGGCACCGGAGCTGGCGCGGCGTTTTCATCAGCAGTTGACTGAGCGCTTGCCGGGGCTGCCCGCACTGGCCCACTTGCACACGCCGCAAACCACCGAGCAACTGGGGCTGCTTTAAGCCGCCAGGCGCAGGTTATTGACGATCAATGGGCGCGCCCAGGCGAGGTCAAAGTCCATCGCGTTCTGCTGTTCAATCAAGGTGGCGACGTCGAATGGCTCGGCGGGTTTATCCAGCAGGTCCATTTCAAATTCGGCAATCGGTAAGTGCAAAGGCCGAGGCTCAGGCGCCGGACCCGGCTCGGGCAACGGCTGACCTTGGGCCATGACCAATGGACGAACCCAGGCGTCGTTGAACGCCTGCAGGTGCTGTTGTTCGGCGATGACATCCGGCGGGAAGGGCAGCGCGGTAGGCGGCAGCAAATCCAGCTCGAACTCAGCAATTGGCAAGAACAACGCTTCGGGCGGTTTGATCTCGGTGTCCTGCACGTTGCAATGGCGCTGGGTCACGATGGCGCTCAGGACATCATTGCCGCCGCTGGGCTCGGCATTCTCGTGCGCCGCCGCGAGGGGCATCTCGATGGCCGGGAATTCATCCGTCGCCGACTGCTCTGCCATGGCCTGGGCATAGAAGTCCTTCCACAGGTGATTGACGCTGCCTGTGACTTGCGAATTGTGTCGGCCAAAGTCGCCAATGGGGGCGATAAAGCCGATGGATGCGGAATGAATGTCTGACATAGCTCTCGGTCGACGCCCAGCTCTGGCAAAATGCCGGATATTTCATTTATCGGCAGCGTTTGCCGATCATTAAATTTTTGAGCGTGTTTTAAATGATTGAGCAAGCAGCGGGCAGTCGTATCAAAGTCGAAGCGTTGGACGAGGCTTATCAGGCCCTGGCCGAGCAATGGGCTGAGCGCCTGGGGCTGCCGTTGGACGAGCCGCAGGCTGACTTTGCCTTGCAGATCGGCGACCAGGGGTTGCAGTTGCAACAGCTGGGCCCGGATGCCCCCGGCCCGGTGCGGGTTGATTTTGTGGAAGGCGGCGCAGCTCACCGGCGCTTGTTTGGTGGCGGCACCGGGCAAATGATTGCCAAGGCTGTGGGAATTCAACAGGGCGTACGCCCGCGCGTGCTGGATGCCACGGCGGGGCTGGGCAAGGACGCATTCGTGCTGGCGAGCCTGGGCTGCGAGATGAGCCTGATCGAACGCCAGCCCTTGATCGGCGCCTTGCTGGAAGACGGTTTGGCCCGTGGCCTGGACGACTTTGAGGTGGCGCCGATTGTGTCGCGCATGCACTTGCTCAAAGGCAACTCGATTGAAGTGATGCGCAACTGGGAAGGCGAGCCGCCGCAGGTGATCTACCTCGACCCGATGTTCCCGCACCGAGAGAAAACCGCCCTGGTGAAGAAAGAAATGCGCCTGTTCCGCCCGTTAGTAGGGGATGACAACGACGCACCGGCCTTGCTTGAGGCGGCGTTGGCGCTGGCCACCCACCGCGTGGTGGTCAAACGCCCGCGCAAGGCCCCGTGCATTGCCGGCCCCAAGCCGAGCCACGCGCTGGACGGCAAATCGAGCCGTTACGACATCTACCCGAAGAAGGCGTTGAAGCCTTAAGCGCTATAAATCCCGCTGTAGGAGCGAGCTTGCCTCGCGATCTTTTGATCGTTAAAAAGATCGCGAGGCAAGCTCGCTACACAGGGGGTGTGGGCCTTTCAGTTCGCCCGATAAGCCCGCATAAACACTTCGACCACTTCCTGTATATGCGCCTCGGTTTCTTCGTCGGTCAGCACGCCGCCGTAGCCATACAGCAGGCGAAAGTTGGGCGAGCCCTTGAGCATGCAGAAGAAGTGCTCCGCCGCGTAATGCGCACGCTCAATGCGCAGGGTACCGGTGTTGTGAATCTTGTTCAGCAGGCGCTCCATTTCCAGCACCACCCGCTCCGGCCCCGCCTCAAAAAAGATCTGCGACAGCTTCGGGTCCTGGGTGCCCAGGGTCACCATCAATCGATGCAGGTTGAGCGACTCTTCGCTGTTGATCAGCGCCACAAACCCCCGGCCAATGGCGAGCAAGACCGTTTCAATCGGTACGCCGTCGGGCAGTTCAAAAAACAAATCCGGTAACTGTTCAGAGCACTTGGCGAGGATCGCCGAGGAGAACAGCGTCTCTTTGTCGGTGAAATGGCTGTAGACCGTCAGTTTTGAGACCCCCGCCAGGGTCGCGACCGCATCCATGCTGGTGTTGGCATAGCCATGGGTCAGAAACAGGGATTTCGCCGCATCAAGGATGGCCTGGCGTTTTGCCATGTCCTTGGGGCGTCCGAGTGCAGTGGGGGGTAAATGATCGTCAGACATATCCGTTTATTACTGGACTGGTGAGTTTAGTATTAATAACATGCCGTCCAGTATAAATATTCCAAGCCTCATTAGCGAAAGGTCATCCCCATGTTGCGCCATGCCTTGCCCCGCGCTTTGCCTGTCTGTCTGGTGTTTTTGCTGTCTGCGTGTGGGCAGGAGCAGCCCGTCAAAGTCACTGTTAGCCCGGCGCTGGTGGTTCAGCCGCAGCCTTCGGCGTTGGCGATGCAAAGTTATCCGGGCGAGGTGCGGGCACGGTTTGACCCGCAACTGGCGTTCCGCATCGGCGGCAAAGTGACCAAGCGCCTGGTGGATGAAGGCGAGCGGGTCAAGGCGAATCAGCCGCTGGCAGAACTCGACCCGCAAGACGTACGGCTGCAACTGGATGCCACCCGCGCGCAAGTCACGGCGGGGCAGGCCAATTTGAATCTGGTGCGTGCCGAGCGTGATCGCTACAAAACCTTGCTCGACCGCCAGATGGTCAGCCGTTCGCAGTTCGACAATGCCGAAAACCTCTACCGCGCCGGTGAAGCCAAGCTCCAGCAGCTTAAGGCCGAGCAGGACGTGGCCAGCAATCAGGCCAGTTATGCCGTGTTGCGCGCGCCACAAGACGGCGTGATCGCTCAGCGTCAGGTAGAAGTGGGGCAAGTGGTGGCCGCCGGTCAAACCGTGTTTACCCTGGCCGCCGATGGCGAGCGTGAGGTGCTCATCAGCTTGCCGGAACAAGCCTTTGGCCGTTTCAAGATCGGCCTGCCGGTTGAGGTTGAACTGTGGTCGCAGCCGGGCCAGCGCTTCAGCGGGCGGATTCGTGAGCTGTCGCCGTCTGCTGATCCAAAATCGCGCACTTTCGCCGCCCGAATCGCTTTCACCGAAGGCAAAGTCCCTGCCGAGCTGGGCCAAAGTGCCCGGGTTTTTATCCCGAGCGAAGGGGTGAGCCCCTTGTCGGTGCCGCTCTCGGCCCTGACCGCAGAAAACGGCGCGACCTATGTGTGGCGCGTTGGCCAGGGCAACAAACTGGAGCAGGTGCCTGTGCGGGTCGGACCGTTTGGCGAGAACAGCGTGCCGGTGCTCGAAGGGCTCAAGGCCAATGACTGGATTGTCTCGGCTGGCGTGCACGTGCTGCATCAGGGGCAGGAGGTACGACCTATTGATCGTTCCAACCGAACGATCAATGTCGCGGTGAAGGAGTAATCCAGATGGGTTTCAACCTTTCCGCCTGGGCGCTGCGCAACCGCCAGATCGTGCTGTTTTTGATGCTGTTGCTGGCTGTGGTTGGTGCGCTTTCTTATACCAAGTTGGGACAAAGCGAAGACCCGCCGTTCACCTTCAAGGCCATGGTCATTCGTACGTTGTGGCCGGGTGCGACCGCCGAAGAAGTGTCGCGTCAGGTCACCGAGCGCATCGAAAAGAAGCTGATGGAGACCGGCGAATACGAGCGCATTGTTTCGTTTTCCCGGCCTGGCGAATCGCAAGTGACCTTTATGGCCCGCGACTCGATGGACTCTTCGCACATCCCGGACCTGTGGTATCAGGTGCGCAAAAAAATCAGCGACATTCGCCATACCTTGCCGCCTGACGTGCAGGGGCCGTTTTTCAACGATGAATTCGGCACCACCTTCGGCAATATCTACAGCCTGAGTGGCGAAGGTTACGACTACGCGGTGCTCAAAGACTACGCCGACCGCATCCAGATTCAGCTGCAACGGGTCAAGGATGTGGGCAAGGTGGAGTTGCTCGGCCTGCAAGATGAAAAGATCTGGATCGAACTGTCCAACCTGAAACTGGCGACCTTGGGCTTGCCGTTGGCGGCGGTGCAACAAGCGCTTCAAGAACAGAACGCGGTATCGACCGCAGGTTTTTTTGAGACCCCGACCGAGCGCGTGCAATTGCGCGTTAGCGGTAATTTCAAAACCGTTGAAGAGATCGAACGCTTCCCGATTCGGGTGGGTGAGCGCACGTTGCGCATCAGCGACGTGGCCGATGTGCGCCGTGGGTTCAATGATCCACCAGCACCGCGCATGCGCTTTATGGGTCAGGACGCTATTGGCCTGGCCGTGGCGATGAAAGACGGCGGCGACATTCTGGTGCTGGGCAAAGCCCTCGAAGTCGAATTTGAGCGTCTACAACGCAACCTACCGGCCGGCATGAAACTGGCCAAGGTGTCGGATCAGCCGGCTGCGGTAAAAACCAGCGTCGGTGAGTTCGTTCAGGTGCTGGTGGAGGCTTTGGCGATCGTGTTGCTGGTGAGTTTCTTCTCGCTGGGCGTGCGCACCGGCATGGTGGTGGCCCTGACCATCCCGCTGGTGCTGGCGATGACATTCGCCGCCATGCATTACTTCGGCATTGGCCTGCACAAGATCTCGCTGGGTGCGCTGGTGCTGGCGCTGGGCCTGCTAGTGGACGACGCGATCATTGCCGTTGAAATGATGGCGATCAAGATGGAGCAGGGCTACGACCGGCTCAAGGCGGCGAGTTTTGCCTGGACCAGTACCGCGTTCCCCATGCTCACCGGCACGCTGATCACAGCGGCGGGCTTTTTGCCGATTGCCATGGCGCAGTCGAGCACCGGTGAGTACACCCGCTCGATTTTCCAGGTGGTCACCATCGCACTCTTGGCATCGTGGATTGCTGCCGTGGTGTTCGTGCCGTATCTGGGCGCGTTGCTGTTGCCGGATCTGGCCAAGCTGCATGCCGCCAAACACGGCACCGGCGCGGGCGCTCCGGACCCGTATGGCACACCGTTTTATCAGCGCATTCGACGTTTGGTGGAGTGGTGCGTACGCCGCCGCAAAACCGTGATCGCGCTGACCGTGCTGCTGTTTTTGGGCTCGGTGGTGCTGTTCAAGTTTGTCCCGCAGCAGTTCTTTCCGGCCTCCAGCCGCTTTGAACTGATGGTCGATCTGAAGCTGGCCGAAGGGGCTTCGCTGAGCAACACCACGGAACAGGTCAAACGCCTGGAAAACCTGCTCAAGGATCACCCCGGCATCGAGAACTACGTGGCCTACGCGGGTACCGGTTCGCCGCGCTTTTACTTGCCGCTGGACCAGCAGTTGCCGGCCGCCAGCTTTGCCCAGTTTGTGGTGCTGGCCAAGACCATTGAAGACCGCGAAAGCCTGCGCACCTGGCTGATCGATACCCTGAACGAGCAGTTCCCCACGGTGCGGGCGCGGGTCACCCGTCTGGAAAACGGCCCGCCTGTGGGGTATCCGGTGCAGTTCCGGGTGACCGGCGAACACATCGAAGAAGTCCGGGCGCTGGCGCGTAAAGCGGCGGCCAAGGTGCGCGAAAATCCGCACGTGGTAAACGTGCACCTGGACTGGGAAGAACCGAGCAAGGTGGTGTACCTCAATGTCGATCAGGACCGGGCGCGGGCGCTGGGCGTGAGCACCGCCAACCTGTCGCGGTTTCTGCAAAGCACCTTGCTGGGCTCGACCGTCAGCCAGTACCGCGAAGACAACGAGTTGATCGAGATCCTGCTGCGCGGCACCCCTCAGGAGCGGACCGAGTTGTCGTTGCTGCCGAGTTTGTCGGTGCCCACCGACAACGGTCAGAGCGTTGCCTTGTCGCAAATCGCGACGCTGGAATATGGCTTTGAAGAAGGCATCATCTGGCACCGCAACCGCTTGCCGACAGTCACCGTGCGCGCTGACATCTACGGCAAGGAGCAACCGGCCACTTTGGTACAGCAGATTTTGCCGACCCTGGAAGGGGTTCGCGCTGAACTGCCGGATGGCTATTTGCTTGAAGTGGGCGGCACCGTGGAAGACTCCACCCGCGGCCAGGATTCGGTGAAAGCCGGCGTGCCGCTGTTTATCGTGGTGGTGCTGACGTTGCTGATGGTGCAACTGCGCAGCTTCTCGCGCATGGCGATGGTGTTTTTGACCGCGCCGCTGGGGTTGATCGGTGTGACCCTGTTTTTGCTGGTGTTCAACAAGCCATTTGGCTTTGTGGCCATGCTCGGCACCATCGCTTTGTCGGGGATGATCATGCGTAACTCGGTGATCCTCGTGGACCAGATCGAGCAGGACAAGGCGGCGGGGCTGGCCCCGTGGCAGGCGATTATTGAGGCGACAGTGCGGCGGTTCCGACCGATTGTGCTGACCGCTCTGGCGGCGGTGCTGGCGATGATTCCGCTGTCACGCAGCGTGTTCTTCGGCCCGATGGCGGTGGCGATTATGGGCGGCCTGATCGTGGCCACGGCTTTGACGCTGCTGTTCTTGCCAGCGCTGTATGCCGCGTGGTTCAGGGTGAAAAAGCCTGAGTGAGGGCTAAAGAACCTGTGGGAGCGGGCTTGCTCGCGATGCTGGCGGTGCGGTGGTTCTGCATGTCCGCGTTGCTGCCATCGCGAGCAAGCCCGCTCCCACAGGGGAATAAGCAATTAGTTGCTTAACGCACCTGATCGACGCGCAAGCGAATCGGTTGCAGGGTTTTGGCGTTCAGGTCAACGCTGTTGCGTTCGGTGCTGATAAACAGCAATTTGCCGTCTTCTTCGATCCGCGCGCTCACCGCATAGGTGTGCCCTGGTTTGACGTCTGCGGGATCATAGGTGAGGTGGAACGGCAGTGGCACCTGGCCTTTGATGGTGCCGCTTTGCTTGGCCAGGGTCACGGCCGGGGCGTCGGCCAGCGACACGTCTTGCAGGCTCACTTCAAGGGTGGCGGTGGGCGGCAGGGCGATGCGTTGCAGGTAAAACACTTCGCCGTCGAGGGTGGCTTGCGGGGTGGAGTTCATCGAGCTGCAGGCTCCGAGCAAGGCCGTGAGGCTGAGTAAAAGGATTTTTTTCATGGCAGTTTCCAAAGGATTAACAGAATAAAGTCGCCGATGTGTACACCCGGCCAATCACTGCATGAGTGGCCGGGTGTTCTTGGTTAAGGCGTTTTTTCGAGCGGCGGTGGTGGTTGGTCTTGTGCATCTTCACTGCGATGCAGTGCCACCTGGCGGATCGACAGGCGAATCTCAGGCGGCAGCACGCGTTTAGCCGCGCCTTCGGCCAGTTCACCCAGCACTTCACGATAGCTCAGCTTGCCGTTGGCATCGCGGCGCAACACGTCTTGCTCCAGCAATGTCTCGATAAAGTGACGGAACAGGCTCTTGTCGAAAAACTCGGGGGCGTTGAGCCCGTGCAGGATCGACAGGCGCTGGGCCATCATCGTGCACAGGTCTTCCAGTTCTTCACTGCTCAATGTGTTCTGGCCGCTGTTAAGCAGCAGCGAGATGGCCATGTAGAAGCGCTGCAAGGTTTGCGCAATGCTCTTGGACAGCAGCGTCAGCAGCACAAAGTGCCGTGAGCTGGGGGCCGGGCGCAGGTAAATGTCGTTTTCGAAGCGCAGCAACCCTTGCTCGACAAAGGCTTCAAGCCATTGATCAACCACACCGTCGAGCTCGTCCAGTGACCAGCGGATAAACAGCTCCGATTGCAGGTACGGGTAGAGTGCGCGGGTGTAGCGCAGGATTTGCTCGCGGGTCATGCGTGACGAGCTTTGGAAGAAACTGGCCAGCAAGGCGGGCAGGGCAAAGATGTGCAGCACGTTGTTGCGGTAGTACGTCATCAATACCGCGTTCTGCTCATCCAGATAGAGGATTTTGCCCAGCGCGTCACTTTGCTCAGACAGCAAATCCATGGCTTTGACGTGTTCGATCAAGGCCTGGCCATCGCCGTCGGGCAGGGTGGTGTGCGGCGAGTAAGGCACACGCCGCAGCAACGCCAGGTACAGGTCCAGCACCCGCGCCATCGCCCGGTCGTCGAGTGCCAGTTTGCTGGTCGACAACAAGGCCAGCGCCACCAGGTTGACCGGATTGATCGCCGCCGCTTCGTTGAGGTGCCGGGCGACTTTCTCGCCCAGGCGGTTGGTGGTGGCATTCAACCAGTCAGGCCGGTACAGCGGTGCCAGCTCTTGCTTGCGCCAGTCGGGTTGTTCCTGGTCGAGAAACTCCGCCAGTTTGATCGGCTCGCCAAAGTTGACTGCCACCTGGCCAAACTTCTGTTTCAGAGCGCCGATGACTTTGAAGATGTCGAAAATCGATTCTTTTTTCTTGCTCGCGCCGCGCAGTTCGCCCAGGTACGTGCGGCCTTCGAGTACGCGCTCGTAGCCGATGTACACCGGGACAAAGACGATGGGGGTGCGTGAAGAACGCAAGAAGCTGCGCAGGGTGATGGCCAGCATCCCGGTTTTCGGTTGCAGCATGCGCCCGGTGCGCGAACGCCCGCCTTCCACGAAGTACTCCACCGGGAAGCCTTTGGTGAACAGGGTGTGCATGTACTCATTAAACACCGAGGTGTACAGCGGGTTGCCCTTGAACGTGCGGCGCATGAAAAACGCCCCGCCGCGCCGTAGCAGCGGGCCGATCACCGGCATGTTGAGGTTGATCCCGGCGGCAATGTGCGGCGGGGTCAGGCCGTTGCGAAACAGCAAGTAGGACAGCAGCAGGTAGTCAATGTGGCTGCGGTGACACGGTACGTAGATGATCTCGTGGCCTTGGGCGACGTCTTGCACGCCCTTGATGTCGTTGACTTTGACGCCGTCGTAAATCTTGTTCCAGAACCAGCTCAGGATCACTTCAAAGAAGCGGATGGCGGTGTAGGTGTAGTCCGAGGCTATTTCATTGGCGTAGCGCAGGGCCTGGGCCTTGGCTTTTTCCGGGGAAATATTCTCGCGCTGGGCCTCATCGAGGATGGCCTGACGAACCGCGGGCTCATTGACCAGGCCTTTGACCAGCGTGCGCCGGTGCGAGAGGTCGGGGCCGATGGTGGAGATTTTAAGGTTACGAAAATGCACACGCAAAATGCGTTGGGCCATGCGCACCGTACGCTCGTGACCTTTGTTGAGGTCGATCAGCTCGCGTAAATGGATCGGCGCAGAGAACTGCACACGGGTTTTTCGACCCAGAATCAGAATGCGTAACAGCCGGCGTAGACGCCCGGTAACCGCCCAGCTGTCGGCAAACAGCAGCTTCCATGGGCTGGACTCGCTGTCGGGTGATTGGCCCCAGAACACGCTGACCGGAATGATTTGTGCATCCTCAGTCGGGTTGTGGGTCAAGCCATCGACCAGACGGGTCAACGTGGGCGGCGCGCCGCGTTTGTCCTGACGGCCGAGCCAATCGGGCTCGGGGGTCAGGTAAAAGAACGCAGCGGGTTCGGTCATGGCCCCGACGGCAACGGGCAACACCGGGCGTGGCAGACCCACTTTGGTGCACTCGGCATCGACCACCGCCAGTTCGGTGATCGACGGCGATTGCAGGACGTAGAACACCGGTCGGCTGCGGTCCAGGCTCAGCGCCAGGGAGGACTGGTTAATAGTCTCCGAACGTACCCACAGGTACAGCAAGCGACGCAGGGCGCCAAAGACGAGACGGTGGAATGGGGAGCGGGTCATACGGCTTCTGCGTTAGTGGATTAAAACGAGTGTTTACTCGGGTTGGTAGTGTGCCGTATCTCTGGAAAATCGGCAAAAAAGCAGCGAACTAATATTGATTGAGTGTTCTTCGCGCTGACATATACTCGACCCTCTTTCGCCTTATGGCGTAAGACAAGGTCTTGGAAAGTTAAGTTCGAGTAAAAGTTCTTGGCGGGCCAACCAATGCGCCCATTCAAAAAATAAAAAGGGGGAAGGATCTATGAGCACACGTTTGACTGGCAATGTGAAATGGTTCAACGACGCCAAAGGCTACGGTTTTATCCAGAGTGAAAGCGAGGGTGATGTGTTTGTGCATTACCGCGCGATTCGCGGTGAAGGCCATCGTTCCTTGACCGAAGGCCAGCAGGTTGAATACACCCGCGTGTCCGGTAACAAAGGGTTTCAGGCAGAAGACGTGGTAGGGCTGTAACCCCACAAAACGTGTAGGAGCGAGCTTGCCTCGCGATCTTTTGATCCTTTAAAAAGATCGGGAGGCAAGCTCGCTCCTGCAGGGTATTGCTGTATGGATCAGGACGTGCGCCAGATGATTTCTTCTTCGCCGTCTGCGCTGACGCGGATCCAGCGGTCGGCGTCTTCTTCGCCTTCTTCTTCAATCCAGGTGCCCGGCGCGCAACGGACTTCTACGTTCAATGCCGTGAAGGCGTCACGGGCGCAGGCGATGTCGTCGTCCCACGGTGTTTGGTCGCTTTCCAAGTACAAACTGTGCCATTTGCCCACGGCCTTTGGCGTCCAGGTCACCGGGACTTTGCCAGCGGTGCATTTCCATAGCTGGCCTTTTTGCTTCCACTCCGTGCATCCGCCTAGCGCCTTGGATAACCAGTCGACGATTTCTTTGTGGGTGAGCGGTTCCTTCAGGTAAATCTCAATATCGGGCTGGCGCATGGATGGTCCTCACTCGTGTCTGAAAAATCCATTCGCGGATTCGTCGGGCCTGCCGCTGGGGTGGCAGGCCGTAAAAGGGTTATTGAAGCACGAAATAATCGTAACGCATGGACACGGTCACCTTTAAAGGCTCCGGGTCTTCGATGACCTGTGCCCGGCGTTCGGCACTGGCGCGCCAGCCGTGCGGGGTCATGGCCAACAAGTTGGCGCGGTCCTGGGGCTCGCTCAGGCTTAAGGTGAACTCCAGTGTTTCACTGTGTTGCAACTGCATGCCGTCCGGCACCAGTGCCAAATGCTTGTCGTCGCTGTAGTCGCGCACCTCGTCGTAGAGCCGCTCACGCAGCTCCATCAGGTGACCACGGGTCGGCCCTACGCGCATCAAACCGCCGCCGGGGCTGAGCAAACGCTTGGCTTCAAGCCAGTCGAGCGGGCTGAATACGCTGGCAAGGAACTGGCAGCTGGCATCAGCCATCGGCACCCGCGCCATGCTGGCGACCAGCCAGCTCAGGTTCGGGTTGCGCTTGCAGGCGCGCTTGACCGCTTCACGGGAGATGTCCAGGGCGTAACCGTCGGCATTGGGCAAGGCGTCGGCGATTTGCGCGGTGTAGTAGCCCTCGCCACAGCCGATGTCGAGCCAGCGCTGCGGGGCACGCTCGGCGGCCAGTTCGGCCAGACGCTTGGCAACCGGCGCATAGTGGCCCGCGTTGAGGAAATCGCGGCGGGCTTCAACCATGGCCTGGTTGTCACCAGGGTCTCGGCTGTTTTTGTGCTGCACCGGCAACAGGTTCAAATAACCCTGGCGGGCACGGTCAAAGCGATGGCCCGCGGGGCAGGCCACGCCATTGTCGAGCGCCGTCAGCGGCGCTGCGCAAATAGGGCAAGCGAGCATCAGGCGAGCAACTTGATCAGGGTGTGGTAGTAGATCTCGGTCAGCACGTCGAGATCACTGGCCAGTACCCGCTCGTTGACCTGGTGGATGGTCGCGTTGACCGGGCCCAGTTCAACCACTTGAGTGCCCAGGGTGGCGATAAAACGCCCGTCCGAGGTGCCGCCGCTGGTGGAGGCTTTGGTTTCGCGGCCGGTGACCTGTTTGATGCTCGACGACACGGCGTCCAGCAGGGCGCCCGGCTCGGTCAGGAACGGCAGTCCGGACAGCGCCCACTCGATGTGCCAGTCCAGGCCGTGCTTGTCGAGGATATCAGCGACGCGCTGCTGCAAGCCTTCAACGGTGGATTCGGTAGAGAAACGGAAGTTGAAGACCGCCACTAGATCACCGGGGATCACATTGGTCGCGCCGGTGCCCGAGTTAAGGTTGGAGATCTGGAAGCTGGTCGGCGGGAAGAACGCGTTGCCGTCATCCCAATGCTCGGCGGCCAGTTCAGCCAGCGCCGGTGCCGCCAGGTGGATCGGGTTCTTGGCCAAGTGCGGGTAGGCAACGTGGCCCTGAACACCGCGAACGGTGAGCTTGGCGCCCAGCGAGCCGCGACGACCGTTTTTCACCACGTCACCGACCAGGGTGGTGCTCGACGGTTCGCCAACGATGCACCAGTCCAGACGCTCGTTGCGCGCGGCAAAACGCTCGACCACCGCCTTGGTGCCGTGGTGGGCCGGGCCTTCTTCGTCGCTGGTGATCAGAAACGCAACCGAACCCTTGTGGTCCGGGTAGTCCGCAACAAAGCGCTCAGCGGCGACCAGCATGGCCGCGAGGCTGCCCTTCATGTCGGCGGCGCCGCGTCCGCAGAGCATGCCGTGTTCGTCGATCACTGCGTCAAACGGGTCGTTCTGCCAGGCGTGCACCGGGCCGGTCGGCACCACGTCGGTGTGGCCGGCGAAGCACAGCACCGGGCCTTCGTGTTTGCCGTGGGTGGCCCAGAAGTTATCAACGTCTTCGATGCGCATCGGTTCCAGCTTGAAGCCGGCATCACCCAGGCGTTGCATCATCAGCTTCTGGCAGTCGGCGTCGATCGGCGTCACAGAAGGGCGACGGATCAGATCGCAGGCAAGTTGCAGGGTCGGCGAAAGGTCGGCATGGGCCGTCATGATAGGGACTCCGAAGCGGGACAAGTGCGGGCGGCACGGCACAAAAGGGCGGTTATCTTAAAGCAAAACGGCGGCCAGAGGCCGCCGTTTAGAGGTTGCGTGCAATTTATGCCGCGGGTTGCTCCTGCTCGGCTTCAACAGGCTTGGGCAGGGACGAGGTGAAGGCCATGATCAGTGCCGCCAGATACGGCAGCGATTGCACCATCAGCATCACCACCCAGAAGCGCATGTCGTTGCTCGGCAGGCCCTGGACCAGGAAGATCCCGAGCGCTGCACCCCACAGCAACAGCATGATGAAGACTTCTTCGCGGGCTTCCGAAATGGCCACCCAAAAGCCGTGGTTGTCGGCGTTTTTAGGCGTGCGGAAGAACGGAATGCTGGTGGTGAAGAAGCCGTACAGCACCGCTTTGGCAATGGTGTGCGACAACGCCAGGCCTGCCAGGGCCGCGGCAAACGCGTCCTTGAGGTTAACCCCCACGGCGCGGCGGTACAGGAAGATGATCTTGCCGACCTTGAACACAAACAGCGCCAACGGCGGGATGGCGAAAATCAGCAACGGCGGGTCAACCCGCGTCGGCACAATAATCATCGCCGCCGACCACAGCAGGGCGCCCACGGTGAAGAAAATATTCATGCCGTCAGCCACCCACGGCAACCAGCCCGCGAGGAAGTGGTAACGCTGGCCACGGGTCAACTCGGTGTTTTTGCCCAGCAGCAGGCTCGACGCGTGACGCTTGATGATCTGAATCGCCCCATAGGCCCAGCGGAAGCGCTGTTTCTTGAAGTCGATAAAGGTATCGGGCATCAGCCCCTTGCCGTAGCTGTTGTGGGAATAGGCTGCGGAATAGCCTTTTTCGAACACGCGCAGGCCCAGCTCGGCGTCTTCACAGATGCACCAGTCAGCCCAGCCCAGCTCTTCGAGCACCGAGCGACGGGTCATGGTCATGGTGCCGTGCTGAATGATCGCGTCACGGTCGTTGCGGGTCACCATGCCAATGTGGAAGAAGCCTTTGTATTCCGAGTAGCAGAGCTTCTTGAAGGTGCTTTCGCTGTGGTCGCGGTAGTCTTGCGGCGACTGCACGATGGCGATTTTAGGGTCGGCAAAGTGCGGCACCATGTGCTTGAGCCAGTTGCGATCGACGCAGTAATCGGAGTCGATGACCGCGATCACTTCGGCGTCTGGTGCGGTGTGCGGGATCAAGTAGTTCAGCGCGCCGCCCTTGAAGCCGGCCAGCGGTGCCACATGGAAAAACTTGAAGCGCGGGCCCAGGGTGGCGCAGTAGTCACGCACCGGTTCCCACACCGCCGGGTCTTTGGTGTTGTTGTCGATCAGCAACACTTCGAAGTCCGGGTAGTCGAGGTTAGCCAGAGCGTTGAGCGTCTGTTTGACCATCTCTGGCGGCTCGTTGTAACACGGCACATGAATCGAGACTTTCGGGCGGTAGGCATCGTCGCTTTCGACCGGTAAAAACTCACGGCGCCGCTTGCGAATCCAGACCGCTTCAGCCAGTTCATGGGCCTCGGTGAGCAGCACAATAAACACCCCGAGCGCGCCCAGCCCGAGCAGGAAGCCCACCGTCAGGCTGAACCAGGTGCTGTATTGCTGGCTGTAGTCGTAGCCGATCCACACCAGCGCCGAACCACACAGGAACGCAGTGAAGGTCAGGAAGGTGCGGCCACGTTGACGCAAGGCCGAGCCATCGATCAGCAGCAAGGCCAGCGACAGCAAGCCCATCACCACCGAGCCAATGGCCAGTACCCGCCACTGCGGGATGGCAACCACCGGGCCTTCAAAATTGAATTTTTGCTGGCGGGCCGCGTTGAATACACCCCAGTACGCGCCTACCGAACCCTCATCGCTGGCCTTCCACGGCTGGTCGAAGGCTTCGATCACGAAGTAGTTGTAGCCGCGACGGTTCAGGTTGTTGACCAGCGTACGCAGGTAAATGGCCTGGTCAGCCGGTGACGCGTCAGCGCCACCGCGCATGCGACCGTTGCTCGGCCAGCCGACCTCAGAGAGCAGCAGCGGTTTTTTCGGGAATATTTTTTTCAGGTCGCGGGCGCGGTCCAGAACAAACTGGCCAGCTTTGTCGACCGGGATAAATTCCCAGTACGGCAGTATGTGCGCGGCGATCAGGTCAACGTGCTTGGCCAGTTGCGGGTATTTCTCCCAAATGTGCCATTGCTCAGACGTTGTCACCGGGACTTTAACTGCGGCCCGCACCCGGTCCAGCAGCACGGCGAGGTCTTCGGGGGTGATCTCTTCGCGAAACAGCGCTTCGTTGCCGACCACAACCCGTACGACGCTGCGCGAGTTATTGGCCAGTTCGATGGCTTTTTGAATTTCGCGCTCGTTGCGCTCCAGATCAGGGCTGATCCAGATGCCGAGGGTCACCCGCAGACCGAACTCTTCCGCCAGCTTGGGGATGTCGCCCAAGGTGCCGTCGACCGAGTAGGTACGAATGTTGTCGGTCAGTTTGCTCATGATCTCCAGATCGCGACGCATTTCATCGTCGGTCGGGTACTGGTCCTTTTGCGGGTACTGGCCTTGTTGAAACGGCGAGTACGAAAAACCGGAGATCTGATCAGGCCAGTTGGGGGCGGATACCGGGCGGTTAATCAGCGCCCAGAAGCCTGTGAAGAGGGCAGCGATGGCCAGCACGACCACCAGGTTGAGTCCAAATTTACGCGATGACATAACGTTTTCGGGTTCCAAAAGGAGTGGAACGAAGATCGATCGGCAGGTGCCAAACGGCGCGCATCCTACACTGCGCTCTGACCTACCGTACAGCGCACGGAATCAGGTCGCGCATTGGGCAGCTAGAGCACTCTTAAGTTCTTTCTTTGTTGCTTGTAGCTCTTGTCTTGTTAACTAGTGGGTCATTAAAGCAGTGTTGGTCGCATAGAGCTTGGTAAAGATACTCAACGGCCCGCATGCCCCCTATAATGCGCGCCGGTTTTTGGGGTGTTGGTGATGAGTACAGAAGATCCACGGTTTGCCGGCGTCGCCCGGTTATATGGGCTGCAAGGCCTGGAACGACTGCGTGCAGCGCACGTGGCAATTGTGGGCGTGGGCGGTGTCGGCTCGTGGGCGGCCGAGGCCATTGCCCGCTGCGGCGTCGGCGAAATCTCGTTGTTCGACCTCGATGACGTGTGCGTCAGCAACAGCAATCGCCAGTTGCACGCGCTGAGCTCGACCATTGGTCGGGACAAAGTCGAAGTGATGGCTGAGCGCCTGCGCGAGATCAACCCGGAGTGCACCGTGCATGCGGTGGCAGATTTCGTGACCCGCGAAACCATGGCTGAGTACATCACCCCGAACATTGACTGCGTGATCGACTGCATCGACAGCGTCAATGCCAAGGCGGCGCTGATTGCCTGGTGCAAGCGGCGCAAGATCCAGATCATCACCACGGGCGGTGCGGGCGGGCAAATTGATCCGACCCTGATTCAGGTCTGCGACCTGAACCGGACTTTTAATGACCCGCTGGCCTCAAAAGTGCGTTCTACCTTGCGCCGCGATTACGGCTTTTCGCGCACGGTGACCCGTCATTACAGCGTGCCGTGCGTGTTTTCGACCGAGCAACTGCGCTATCCCAAGCCTGACGGCAGCATTTGCCTGCAGAAGAGTTTTGTCGGCGATGGCGTGAAGCTCGATTGCGCTGGCGGTTTTGGTGCCGTGATGATGGTTACCGCGACCTTCGGTATGGTCGCGGCCACCAAGGCCGTGGACAAGATCGTGGCGGGCGTGCGCCGACCTTCAGAGAAGGTCAAGGCCAAACCCTGAGTTGTAGTCGCTGCCGAAGAATGAGGCTGCGATGGATTGCGAAGCGATCCCTTGGACGGCGGTCCTGCGGCCCGCATCGCAGCCTCGTGCCTCGTCAGCGACTACGGGCAAGATAGCCAAGATCCAGTGTTAAGCAGACAACTCGCGCATCCGCTGTAACACCGCATTCAGCCCGTTGCTGCGCGATGGCGACAACTGGCGGCTCAGGCCAAGCTGGTTGAACCAGTCGGGCAGGTCCACGTGGTGCAGCGCCTCGCTGGACAAGCCATTGACCCGCGCCAGCAGCAACGCCACCAACCCGCGAATCAAGCGTGCATCGCTGCTGGCAGCAAATTGCCAATGGCCGTCTTTTAATTCACCCACCAACCACACCTGGCTTTCACAGCCGTGCACGCGGTTGGCCTCGGTTTTGTCGGCCTCGGCCAACTCGGGTAAGCGTTGGCCCCATTGCATCAGTAGGCGGGCGCGTTGTTCCCAACTGGCGCAGTGTTCAAAGCTGTCGAGGGCGGCCTGAGCGTCAGCGGGCAAGGTCATTGCAATAACTCCAGGGCCTGATCGAGGGCATCGAAAAAGCGTTGCAGGTCATCTGAGTCGTTGTACAGCGCCAGCGACACGCGGATGGCACCTGCCAAACCGAGGCTTTTCAGCAGGGGCATGGCGCAATGATGCCCGGCCCGCACGGCAATGCCTTGCTCGGTCAACAAGTGGGCAAGGTCGGCGTTGTGCACGCCCTCGACCACAAAACTCACCAGTGCCAGTTGCGGCGAGCCCAGCAGACGAATGCCGGGGCGCTGTTGCAGGCCTTCAACCAGCAGCGCGTGCAACGCGGCTTCGTGGGCGTCGACGGCGCTCTGGTCGAGGCTGCTCAGATAGCTCAGGGTCGCGCCCAGGCCAATCACGCTGGCAATCGGCGGTGTACCAGCTTCAAAGCCCAGCGGGGCAGGGCGGAAGGTGGCGTGCTGGTAGTCGGCGTCCTGAACCATCTCGCCGCCAAACTGCCAGTGCTTGAGGCTGGCCAGTGCGCCATGGCGGCCAAACAGCACGCCCAGCCCGTCCGGGCCGTACAGTTTGTGGCTGGAAAACACATAGAAGTCGCAACCCAGCGCATTCACGTCCTGACGCCCGTGGACCACGCCTTGGGCGCCATCGACCACGGTCAAGGCGTTCTGTGCTTTGGCCAGGGCCAGCAACTCAGGCAAGGGCTGCCACACGCCCAGCACGTTGGACAACTGACTGACAGCCAGCAGGCGGGTGCGCGGGGTAATCAGGTGGGCGGCGGCGTCAAGGTCGATCACGCCGTCGGCATCCAGCGGCAACACCACCAGGGTTAGTTGTTGGCGCTGGGCAAGCTGCTGCCAGGGCAGCAGGTTGGCGTGGTGCTCCAGGGCGCTGATGACAATCTCATCGCCCGGATTGAAAAGGTGTTCCAGCCCGTAAGCCAGAAGGTTCAGTGCCGAGGTGGCACCGTGGGTGAAGACTATTTGCCCGCAGTCAGCCGCGTTGAGCCATTGGGCGACTTTGCAGCGCGAGTTTTCAAACGCCTGGGTGGCATGCGCGCCCGGCAGGTGCTGGGCCCGGTGCACATTGGCGGCGCCACTGGCGTAGTAGTGCGTCAGTGCGTCGAGCAGGGCTTGAGGTTTTTGCGTGGTGGCAGCGTTGTCCAGATAAGTCTGGTCCTGACGTTGCAGGGCGGCGATGGCCGGAAAGTCAGCGCGCCAGGGAGAAGGCAAAAGCATGGTGTTCAAGGCTCTGTTGACGAGGCTGCAAGCAGCCAGCCCCGTCAGTGGCAGACAAACGCTTAGTTGTGAGCGTGCAGCGCTTCGTTCAGCTCGATGGCCGACTTGTGGGTTTTGCATTCCACAGCGCCGGTTTCTGAGTTGCGACGGAACAACAGGTCTGGTTGACCGGCCAGTTCACGGGCTTTGACGACTTTAACCAGTTGGTTGTTTTCGTCCAGCAGCGCGACTTTGGTGCCCGCGGTCACGTACAGGCCCGACTCAACGGTGTTGCGGTCGCCCAATGGAATGCCGATACCGGCGTTGGCGCCGATCAGGCAGCCTTCGCCCACTTTGATCACGATGTTGCCACCGCCCGACAGGGTGCCCATGGTCGAGCAACCGCCGCCCAGGTCCGAACCCTTGCCGACGAAGACGCCCGCCGAAACACGGCCTTCGATCATGCCCGGGCCTTCGGTGCCGGCGTTGAAGTTGACGAAACCTTCGTGCATCACGGTGGTGCCTTCGCCGATGTAGGCGCCCAGACGGATACGTGCGCTGTCAGCGATACGCACGCCAGCCGGTACTACGTAGTCGGTCATTTTCGGGAACTTGTCGACCGAGAACACTTCCAGCAGTTCGCCACGCAGGCGGGCTTCGAGTTGGCGCTCAGCCAGCTCGCTCAGATCGATGGCGCCCTGGCTGGTCCAGGCCACGTTTGGCAGCAGCGGGAACACACCCGCCAGGCTCAGGCCGTGCGGCTTGACCAGACGATGGGACAGCAGGTGCAGCTTCAGGTAAGCCTCCGGGGTGGAGGTCAGGGCAGCGTCTTCGGCCAGCAGGGTGGCAACCAATGGCTTGTGGCTTTCGGCCAGGCGGGTCAGCAGCGCGGCCTGGGCAGCGTCAACCGGCTTGACGGCTTCAGCCAGTTGCGCGGCTTGAGCGGTGGTAAAGGTGATTGCCTGATTGCCACCGGTGTAGCCCAGGATCGGCGCGACAGCTGCGATCAGTTCGGCCGACGGGTTGATCAGCGGTTGTGCGTAGAACACTTCCAGCCAGGCGCCTTGACGGTTTTGAGTGCCGACACCGAAGGCCGCGCTGAATAGGGTAGTAGACATGCAATTACCTCGTACAAAAATGAAGGGGCGGGCTTTGGCCAGTTGGCTCAGAGAAGGGCCGCCGCATAAAGATCAGGCTTGAAGCCAATCAGGGTTTTATTACCGAGATCGAGCACCGGGCGCTTGATCATCGAGGGTTGGGCGAGCATCAGCTCAATGGCTTTCGCTTGGTCGAGATCGGCTTTCTGTTCGTCTTCGAGTTTGCGAAAGGTAGTGCCTGCGCGGTTGAGCACAACTTGCCAACCGTGCTCGTCGCACCATTGAGTCAGGTGTTCACGGTCGATACCGCTGCTTTTGTAATCATGGAAGTCATAACGCACGTCATGTTCATCCAGCCAGGTGCGAGCCTTTTTCATGGTGTCGCAGGCCTTGATGCCGAAAAGGTGCAACGTCTTGCTCGAATCGGTCACTGAATTGCCCCTCCTTTGGAGATGCGTGGAAATAAGCGGTGGCGGATTATGCCATGGGCGAGGCGCTTGAGCGCAGGCTGCCTGCAACCTTGGCAGGATCTTGTGACAGGTAGTCGCATTGAGACTTATGTTCAAGGTCGACGTCAGCCATTTGAAGCTACTATGAGGCTGGATCTAAAATTGTTGCTAGCTGTGTTTGAATTCAGTTAACGCTGATTGTTCGGGAATTTTGTTGATATGCAAACCGCCTATACCGTACTCATCCTGCTGATGTTGGTAGGAGTCTCGCGTTTATTGGGGCGTGTGATCCCTTTACCTCTGCCGTTGGTGCAAATTGCTGCGGGTGCCGTGTTGGCCTGGCCAACCCTGGGCTTGCACGTTGCACTGGACCCGGAGCTGTTCCTGTTTCTGTTCTTGCCGCCGTTGCTGTTCTCGGATGGCTGGCGCATGCCCAAACGTGAATTCTGGCGTTTGCGTGGGCCGATTCTGACGTTGGCAGTGGGTTTGGTGCTGTTCACCGTGGTCGGGGCGGGTTACTTCATTCATTGGCTCTTGCCGACGATTCCCTTGCCGGTGGCGTTTGCCCTGGCTGCTGTACTGTCACCGACGGACGCCGTGGCAGTGTCGGCCATTTCCCAGAACCGCCTGCCTGGCCCGCTGATGCATATGCTCCAGGGCGAAGCCCTGATGAACGACGCTTCGGGTCTGGTGACGTTCAAATTTGCCTTGGTTGCAGCCATCACCGGGGTGTTCTCGCTGACCAATGCCAGCCTGACCTTTGTACTGGTGGCCTGTGGCGGCCTGGCCATCGGTGTGGCGCTGAGCTGGCTGGTGGGGCGCCTGCGGGCCTGGATGATCGGTCGCGGCTGGGATGACCCGGCGACCCACGTCGTGTTTATGTTGCTGCTGCCGTTTGCCGCTTACGTACTGGCTGAGCGCTTGGGCGCCTCGGGCATTTTGTCAGCGGTGGCGGCGGGGATGATGCAAAGCTGGCTCGACCTGTTGCCGCGTCAAACCAGTACGCGCCTGCTTAATCGCAGTGTGTGGGGGCTGCTGGAGTTTGCCTTCAATGGCTTGATCTTCCTGCTGTTGGGCTTGCAACTGCCAGACATCATCAAGGCGGTGGTCAGCCACGAAACCACCTTGTGGCCGACCCTGTTTTATCGCTGCCTGGACGTGGTGGCGATTTTTCTGGTGCTGCTGGCGCTGCGTTTTATCTGGGTGCAGAGCATCTGGCGCCTGTTTGGCCTGCTGCGTCGCTGGCGCGGCAAGGGCGACCTGACCCTGGTGCCGACGGCGCGTTCGTGCTGGTTGCTGACGGTGGGCGGTGTGCGCGGTGCGGTGACGTTGGCGGGTGTGATGTCGGTGCCGTTGTTGATCAGCGCGGGGGTGGACTTCCCTGAGCGCGACCTGCTGATCTTTATTGCAGCGGGGGTGATTTTGCTGTCGCTGGTGGCGGCCTGTATTGCCTTGCCCTTGTTGTTGCGCGGCATTCCCAAGAGCCCGGACGACGCCATGCGCAAAGAGGTACGCGAAGCCTGGCGGCGCACGGCAGAGGCGGCGATTCATGCGCTGGAAGCCGAAGATGTGGTTGAGCCAGCCGATAGCCCCCAAGACGCGGCCCAAGCAGCACTGGCGGCTGAATTGAAGGCGCGGATCATGTCTGAATACCGCCATCAGCTCGAAGTGTTTAATGACTCGGCTGAAGCGCAGGCGTTGGCCTCGCAGATGGACCTGCTGGAAAGCCGCTTGCGCCTCAAGGCACTCAGGGCGCAGCGTCTGGAGCTGTACAGCTTGCGTCGCCACCATGAGATCGGCGATGACGTGCTCAGCGAGATTTTGCGTGATCTGGATTTGAGCGAAGCGAATCTTGGGACGGTGAAGTAAGGCTATGAATACTGTAGGAGCGAGCTCGTCTCGCGATCTTTTGATCGTCTAAAAGATCGCGAGGCAAGCTCGCTCCTACAGATTTGGGTTTAGCGGCGGCGCTGGATGAAGTCGCGGATCCGCTCGGCGGCTTCTACGCATTCAGCCAATGGCGCCACCAGGGCCATGCGCACGCGGCCTGCACCCGGGTTAAAGCCGTCAACTTCGCGTGACAGATAAGAACCCGGCACCACGGTCACGTGTTCTTCAGCGAACAGGTCGCGGGAGAATTCTGTGTCATCCCCTTCGACATTCGCCCACAGATAAAACCCGCCATCCGGGCGCTGTACATCCAGTACCGGCGTCAGAATCTCCAGCACGGCATCGAACTTGGCGCGGTACAGGTCGCGGTTGGCGCGCACGTGTTCTTCGTCGTTCCAGGCAGCAATGCTCGCCAGCTGGGTTTGCACCGGCATGGCGCAGCCGTGGTAGGTGCGGTACAGCAGGAACGCCTTGAGAATCTCGGCATCACCGGCGACAAAGCCCGAGCGCAGCCCCGGCAAGTTTGAACGCTTGGACAGGCTGTGGAAGACCACGCAACGCTTGAAGTCTTCGCGGCCCAAGGCCACGCACGCGCTGAGCAAGCCTTCTGGCGGGGTCTGCTCGTCGAAATACAGCTCGCTGTAGCATTCGTCGGCGGCGATCACGAAGTCGTGTTCATCAGCCAGTGCAATCAGTTTTTTCAGGGTTGCCAGCGGGATCAAGGCACCGGTCGGGTTGCCCGGCGAGCACAGGAACAGGATCTGGCAGCGCTTCCAGGTCTCGACCGACACCGCGTCGAAGTCCGGGTTGAAGCCTTGTTCAGCCAGGCACGGCAGGTAGTGCGGCTTGGCGCCGGCCAAAAACGCGGCCCCTTCGTAGATCTGGTAGAACGGGTTCGGGCTGATCACCAGGCCGTCGTCGCTGCGGTTGACCACGGTTTGGGTGAAGGCGAACAGCGCTTCACGGGTGCCGTTGACGGGCAGGATGTTGCGCGCCGGGTCCAGCCAGCCAGCCGGCACGTTAAAACGGCGCTCGGCCCAGCTACCAATCGCTTCGCGCAGGGCAGGGATGCCGAGGGTGGTCGGGTAGACCGCCATCTGGTCGAGGTTGTCCGCCAGGGCCTTGGCCACGAAATCGGGCGAGCGGTGTTTCGGTTCGCCAATCGACAGCGCAATCGGGCGCTTGTCGGCGTTGGGCTGCACGCTACCCAGCAGGGCACGCAGTTTTTCGAACGGGTAAGGCTGCAACTGGTTTAGAGCGTTGTTCATTGGATGCGGGTCTCACTCGGCGGCTAGATGCTCAGGCGCCAGGTTGGGGTTGAGTCTTTGTTGACCGTTAGTTGCTCCACGATGGCTTCCTGCAAACGTATGCACAGTTGTGGGTCAGACAATGGCTGATTGTTTTCGTCGGTAATGAAGAAGACGTCTTCGACGCGCTCGCCCAAGGTGGCGATCTTGGCGTTTTGCAGCGACAGGTCGAACTCCAGGAAGATCATCCCGATGCGCGCCAGCAGACCGGGACGGTCCGGTGCGCTGAGCTCCAGTACGGTGACCGGGCGCTGGGCGTCGTTGTGGATCGTCACTTGCGGCGGGAAAGCAAAGTGTTTGAGCTGGCGCGGTACCCGGCGCTGGATGATGTTGGGGTAGTCATCCGGGTTGCGCAGGGCTTCGGTCAGGCCTTTGCGGATTTTTTCGATGCGCTCCGGGTTATTGCCGATCGAGTCGCCGTCGTTGTCGAGCACGATGTAGGTGTCGAGGGTGAACTGGCTGCTGGAGGTAATGATGCGCGCGTCATGAATGTTGAGGTTGAGCTGGTCCATGGCCGCCACGGTCACGGCGAAGAAGTCGTGCTGGTCGGGCGCATAAATGAAGATCTGCGTACCGCCCTCGAAATCGCGCTGGGTGGTTTCCTTAATCAGCACCAGCGGGCCGCCATCTACAGGTTGCTGCAGGATGGCTTCGGTGTGCCAGGCCACATCGGCCGAGGTGTGGCGCAGGAAGTAGTCATCGCCCAACTGCGACCAGAGCTGCTCGACATCGTCCTGATCGTTGCCGTTGCGCACCAGCACGTCCAGCGCGGCGCTTTGGGTCTGGCGAATTTGTTCTTCGCGATCGACCGGGTTTTCCAGGCCGCGACGCAGGGCGCGCTTGGTTTCGGTGTAGAGCTGGCGCAGCAGGCTGGCGCGCCAGGAGTTCCACAGTGTCGGGTTGGTGGCGTTGATGTCGGCCACGGTCAGCACATATAAGTAGTCGAGGTGTGTTTCGTCGATCACGGTCTGGGCGAAGTCATGGATGACTTGCGGGTCTGACAGGTCTTTGCGCTGGGCAGTGGTCGACATCACCAGGTGGTTTTGCACCAGCCACACGATCAGCCGTGTATCCCAGGCGGGCAGGTGATGACGAATGCAGAAGGCTTCTGCGTCCACCGCGCCAATCTCCGAGTGGTCGCCGTGGCGGCCTTTGCCGATGTCGTGGTACAGCCCGGCCAGATAAATCAGCTCAGGTTTGGGCAGCTTGGCCATGAGTTTGCTGGCCAGCGGGAATTTTTCCGAGACCTGGGTGTACTGCAACTTACGCAGGTGCTTGATCAGGTTCAGGGTATGCGCATCGACCGTATAGATG
This sequence comes from Pseudomonas sp. FSL R10-0399, assembly GCF_009600165.1. Lineage (NCBI taxonomy): Bacteria > Pseudomonadati > Pseudomonadota > Gammaproteobacteria > Pseudomonadales > Pseudomonadaceae > Pseudomonas > Pseudomonas sp. FSL R10-0399. The sequence continues at coordinate 2,651 of NZ_WIWK01000042.1, read as the reverse complement.
TGGAACAGGTCGTGCTGCATTTGCCCGACGATAAAGCCGAATTCCGGCAGGTAACGTCCGAGAATGCCGTAGCGGTTCATCCGGCGCAGGTTGCGATGAATGCCGATTTTGCATTTGAACAGCTCGATAAACAGGCTGGTGTTGCGGATGTCACTGCGAAAATCATCGTCGATCAGGTAGCGGTGTTCGCGCAGCAAGCGGATGGTGTCAGCCCGCACGCCTTTGATGTCGGGGTGCTGCGCCATCAGCAGGAAGATTTCGAGCATGGCAAACGGCGTGCGCTTGAACACGTTGTTGCTGGTGGCTTCGATGTAGCCGTCGTGCAGTTGAAAGCGCGAGTTGATCGGCGTCGGCGGCGCTTCGTCTTCCGGGGCCAGAATCACTTCTTCAAAGTGCTGGATGATCAGGTCGCTGAGCTGGGCAATGCTCATGACCACCCGGTAGTACTGCTGCATGAAGTTTTCGATGGTCTGCTTGGTGTCTTCGCCGGTAAAGCCGAGCAACTCGGCGATGCTGCGTTGATGGTCAAACAGCAGACGGTCTTCGGCGCGGCCAGCAAGCATGTGCAGGGCGTAGCGGACCTTCCAGAGAAACTCCTGGGAGGAAGAGAGCAGGTCGTGTTCGCTTTCGACCAGGAAACCTTCGCCAGCGAGGGCGCGCAAATTCAGGGTGCCATACTGGCGACGGGCTACCCACAAGATGGTCTGAATGTCGCGCAGGCCGCCGGGCGAGCCTTTGACGTTGGGCTCAAGGTTGTATTCGGTGTCGTTGTACTTGTGGTGCCGGGCTTTTTGCTCGGCACGCTTGGCCAGAAAGAATTCCTTGCTGGGCCACATGTGTTCGGTGCTGGTGACTTCGAGCATGCGTTGACGCAAGCGCTCGGGGCCAGCAATGGTGCGGCTTTCGATCAGGTTGGTGATGACGGTCAGGTCGGCGCGGGCTTGCTCTGCACATTCGTCGACCGAGCGTACGCTCTGGCCGACTTCCAGGCCGATGTCCCACAGCAGGGTCAGAAACCGCTCGATGGAATCGCGGAAGATCTCATGGTCTGCGTTGTCGAGCAGGATCAGCAAGTCGATGTCGGAGTAGGGGTGCAATTCGCCCCGGCCATAACCGCCCACTGCGACCAGGGCGATATCGGCCTGGTCGCTCCAGCTGAACTGGTCCCACGCTTGTTGCAGGATGTTATCGACGAACCAGGCGCGGTCCTCGATCAATCGTCGAATATCGCGGCCTTTGCGAAAGCGTTCGTCGAGCACTTCGCGTGCCTGGCGGATTGCCTTTTTGAAAGCGGCAATCGGGCTTGCCTTTAATGCCAATTCGGCCTGGAACTGGCCGCGGTCAAAAAGTTCGGGATCCACCTGCGGCATCGATTGGCTTTCCTGTCGTGGGATGTGTGGGGGTTACTATCAGGCCGAAACCCGCGGGATGGTGTCATCGCTGCGCAGGGTGAAGATTTCGTAACCGGTGTCGGTCACCAGCAGGGTGTGTTCCCACTGCGCAGACAGCTTGCGGTCCTTGGTGATCGCCGTCCAGCCATCGCCCAGCACTTTAGTGTCGGCTTTGCCCTGGTTGATCATTGGCTCGATGGTGAACGTCATGCCAGCCTTGAGTTCCATGCCGGTGCCCGCGCGGCCGTAGTGCAGGATTTGCGGCTCTTCGTGGAATACCTTGCCAATGCCATGGCCGCAGAACTCGCGAACCACCGAGAAGCCGTTCTTTTCGGCGTGCTTCTGAATCACTTCACCGATATCGCCCAAGCGGCAGCCAGGCTTGACCAGTTCGATGGCCTTATACATGCATTCCTGGGTCACTTGCGACAGGCGCTCAGCCCAGACCGGCACTTTGCCGACATGGAACATGCGGCTGGTGTCACCGTGATAGCCATCTTTGATGACGGTCACGTCGATGTTCAGGGTGTCGCCTTCCTTCAGCGCCTTGTCACCCGGAATGCCGTGGCAGACCACGTGGTTGATCGAGGTGCAGATCGACTTGGGGAAGCCTTTATAGTTGAGCGGCGCAGGGATGGCCTGTTGCACATTGACGATATAGTCATGGCAAATGCGGTCCAGCTCTTCGGTGGTGACGCCGGGTTTAACGTGTTCAGCGATCATTTCCAGTACGTCGGCGGCCAGTTTGCCGGCGATACGCATTTTTGCGATGTCCTCGGGAGTTTTGAGGGTGACGGTCATACAGGCTCTCTTCGCGCGTAAGCGCTCATCAACGGGGTTGCGGGTGTGTGACGAGTTATTTCAGCTACACACCGCCATAAAAACGCGATTCTACCAGACGGTCGGCTGTAAACATGAGCCTTGCGCCATCGCTTCTATTAATAGAGTGGGGCATTCTGGCCCTATTCCAAGGCTCTAGCAAAAGGAAGGGCCTGCTTTTGATCAGGGTTTTTGATCTGCCTGCCTCGCGGTAAGGGCTAAATCGGTGAAATGCCGTTGTGCAGTTAACGGGCACACCACAGATCAAACGATCGCGAGGCAAGCTCGCTCTTATCAAACATAAAATAAGTGATTGATTTTAAAGGCTTTGTAGGAGCGAGCTTGCTCGCGATCTTTTGATCTGGATCTTGCTTTTGATCTTGATCTAAAAGGCCCCATTAAACCACGCTGGCCGAACGCAGGTTTTGCGCAGTGGGTAAC
>NZ_WIWK01000041.1:0-44917 GCF_009600165.1 Pseudomonas sp. FSL R10-0399 | reverse complement strand
ACCCGCAGCAGGCCGCCCCCGTCACGGCTGATGACCTTCACGCCGTTGCCTTGCAAACGGCTCAGCAGCGGTTGCGCAGCGCCCAGATCGCCTTCGACCACGCAGGTTTGCGCAGCTGGAGCATCCGGCAGGGTGCTGGGGCCGGGGCGTTTGGCCTGCTCGCTGTAGCAGTAGAAACCCTGGCCGCTTTTGCGCCCCAAGCGGCCTGCGTCGACCAGCGCTTTTTGCGCCAGTGATGGCTGAAAGCGCGGGTCGCAGTAATAGGCGTCGAACACCGAGCAGGTGACTGCGTAGTTGACGTCATGGCCGATCAGATCGGTCAATTCGAACGCACCCATGGCGAAGCCACCGGCCTCACGTAGCAGCGCATCGAGCGTCGGGCAATCGGCTGCGCCTTCTTGCAGCAGGCGCAGGCTTTCGGCGTAAAACGGCCGGGCGACACGGTTAACAATAAAGCCGGGCGTGGAGCGCGTGTGCACCGGTTTTTTGCCCCAGGCCTTGACGGTGTCGTACAAGCAGTCGGCGAGCGCCGGGTCGCTGGCCACGCCACACACCACTTCCACCAGCGGCATGACCGGCGCCGGGTTGAAAAAATGCAGGCCGAGCAGGCGTTGCGGGTGCTTGAGTGGCGCGGCGATGGCGGTGATCGACAGTGACGAGGTGTTACTGGCGAACACGCACTGCGCACTGCACACGCTCTCCAGCTGCACAAACAGCGCGCGCTTGGCCTCGAGGTTCTCGGCAATGGCTTCGATGACCAATGCGCAGTCAGCCAGCGCTTGTGCGCTTTCGACCGGGTGCAGGCGGGCGAGGGTGGCATCTCGGACTTCGGCGGCGAGCTTGCCGTTTTCGACGCGTTTGCCCAGTTGCCGATCGATGTTGTCAATGGCCTGGGCAGCAGCGCCCGCACGGTTGTCCAGTAACAGCACCTGATGGCCGGCCTGCGCTGCGACCTGGGCGATCCCGGCGCCCATGGCCCCGGCGCCAATCACGCCGATGCGGGCAGTGAGGTTGAGTGCGCTCATGGCTAGCACCCCTTGAAACGCGGGCTGCGTTTTTCCATGAAGGCGCTGACGCCTTCACGGTAATCGTCGCTGCGCCCGGCCAGGCGTTGCAGGTCTTTTTCCAGCTCCAATTGTTCATCGAAAGTGTTGCTCAGGCTGGCATTGAGGCTACGCTTGATCAGTGCCAGGCCGTAGGTCGGTTGCGTGGCCAGGTGGCGGGCGAGGATCAGGGCTTCGTTGCGCAGTTCAGCATCGTCTACACAGCGGTAAATCAGGCCCCATTGTTCCGCTTGTTCGGCGCTCAGTTTATTGCCCAGCAGGGCCAGGGCCTTGGCCCGGGCCATGCCGACCAGACGAGGTAAGGTCCAGGTGCCGCCGGAATCCGGGATCAGGCCGATTTTGCAGAAGGCTTGGATAAAGCTGGCCGAGCGCGCCGCCAGCACCAGGTCGCAGGCCAGCGGGATATTGGCCCCGGCCCCGGCCGCCACGCCATTTACGGCGCAAATCACCGGCATGGGCAGGTCGCGCAGTTGGCGGATCAACGGATTGTAGAATTTCTCGATGGACAGCCCCAGGTCCGGCACTTCGCTGCCGGGCGCCACATTGCGGTCGCTGAGGTCTTGCCCGGCGCAAAAGCCGCGGCCTTCACCGGTCAGCAGCAATACCCGTACTTCGGGGTTTTGCCGCACCTGTTTCAGGGCTTCCTTGACCTCGCCGTGCATCTGCGTGTTGAAGCTGTTGAGCTGCTCGGGGCGGTTGAGGCTGAGCAGCGCAACGCCGGCCTCAATGGAAAACACAATGTGTTCGAAAGTCATGGTCTTGATGCTCGCTTGAGAAGTCGTTCGAGTGCGCGGTTTATTCGCCGGTGAAGGCCGGTCGGCGCTTTTCCTGAAAGGCGCGGATGCCTTCGTCGCGGTCACGGGTGCCGGCCAGCAGGGTGAAAGCATGGCGCTCCAGGCGCAGGCCGCTGGCAAGGTCAGTGTCCATTGCCTTGAGCAGCGCCTCTTTGGCCAGACGCACGGCCAGCGGCGCCTTGGTGGCGATGCTGTGGGCGATGTGCAGGGCGCGTTCAACAGTGAATTCGGGTTGGGTCACTTCACTCACCAATCCTGAACGCAGGGCCTGGCGGGCGTTGATCGGCTCGCCCGTGAGGACCATTTGCATGGCCATCGACTTGCCCACGGCGCGCAGCAGACGCTGGGTGCCACCCGCGCCGGGCATGATCCCCAGGTTGATTTCCGGCTGGCCGAAGCGTGCGTCTTCACCCGCGATGATGATGTCGGCATGCATTGCCAGCTCGCAGCCACCGCCCAGGGCAAACCCGTTAACCGCTGCAATCAACGGCTTGCTGAAACGAGTGAGGGTCTGCCAGGACGCCTGGCGCGGGTCGTCGAGGATGCCGACCAGATTGCGTTCGGCCATTTCGTTGATATCGGCGCCTGCGGCAAAGGCCTTGGCGCTGCCGGTGATGACCACCGCGTGGGTGTTGTGGTCGCTTTGCGCAGCGTTCAGTTCGTCGGCCAGTTCGCCAAGCAATTGGGTGGTCAGGGCGTTCAAGGCTTGCGGGCGCTGCAAGGTAATCAAACGCACGCCGGGCTCGATGAACTCGACGGCAAGGGTTAGTGGCATGGCGGATGCCCTCACGGTGCACGCTCGGCGGTCAGCCGGCTCATTATTGGATCGGCCTGAGGGGCCGGTTTTGCCCAAGTATAGCTTTGACGTGATACACAAATGCAACGATAAAATTAATTTAACGTGTCTTATTCTGTTGGTTTGAGTTTTTGTGTAGCGCTTTTTAATGAGGGTTTATGACCTGAGAGCCGCGATTTTATGCGCTTTAAAGGCGTTATATGGCCGATTTTACGGGGTTGCTGGTGAGAGGTTTTTAAGTGATACGCTTTTTTGTAAATTGTGATTACAAAAGTGATGTGATACAAAATGCCCGAACATTGGCATCGCTTTGCGAATACGCCAGGCACTGAGTCAAAAGGAAGCGTTCATGACCTGTTACAGCCTCGATGGCCTGACCCCGGTGGTCGATCCCACCGCCTATGTCCACCCTTCAGCGGTGCTGATCGGCGATGTGATCATTGGCCCGCATTGCTACGTGGGCCCGCTGGCGAGTTTGCGCGGTGATTTCGGGCGGATCGTGCTCGAAGAGGGCGCCAATCTTCAGGACACCTGCGTCATGCATGGTTTTCCGGACAGCGACACAGTCGTGGAGCGCAACGGCCACATCGGCCATGGCGCGGTTTTGCACGGCTGTCGGGTGGGCGCTGATGCGCTGGTGGGGATGAATGCCGTGGTGATGGACCATGCGCGCATCGGTGAGCGCTCATTTGTGTCGGCGGCGGCGTTCGTTAAAGCCGGTTTCGAGTGCCCGCCGCAGTCATTGGTCATGGGCACACCGGCCAGCGTCAAACGCATCCTCAGTGATGAAGAAGTGGCCTGGAAACGCACCGGTACCCTTGAATATCAGCGCCTGGCCCAGCGTTGCCTGACGCAGATGCAAGAATGCGAGCCGCTTGGCGAGCCGGAGCCCGACCGGCCGCGTATCAGCGACAGCGGTTTGCGCCCCAAGCGCAGCGCCCAGTGAACTCTGGCGCCGAATTTTTCGGTATATTCCTTTCTTTTTTCAGCCCGGTACGTCCATGTCGTCCCTGACCCCCTTGAATCAACTGATTACGCGCTTTCAGGAGCAAACGCCGATTCGCGCCAGTTCCCTGATCATCACCTTGTACGGGGACGCCATTGAGCCCCATGGCGGAACGGTCTGGTTGGGGAGTTTGATTCAACTGCTCGAGCCTGTCGGGATCAATGAACGGCTGATCCGCACGTCGATCTTCCGCCTGACCAAGGAAGGCTGGCTGAGCGCCGAAAAAGTCGGCCGACGCAGTTACTACAGCCTCACCGGTGCCGGGCGTCGGCGTTTCGACAAGGCGTTCAAGCGGGTCTACAGCTCGACCGTTCCGGCCTGGGATGGCTCGTGGTGCCTGGTGATGCTCACGCAACTGGCCCAGGACAAGCGCAAACAAGTGCGCGAAGAGCTGGAGTGGCAAGGTTTTGGTGCAATTTCTCCGGTGCTGCTGGCCTGTCCACGCAGTGATCGTGCCGACGTTAACGCGACCTTGGCCGATCTCGATGCCCAGGAAGACACCATTGTCTTCGAGACCACCGCGCAGGATGTAATGGCCTCCAAGGCCTTGCGTCTGCAGGTCCGCGAAAGCTGGAATATCGAGGAACTGGCGACCCATTACAGCGAATTCATCAAATTGTTCCGACCGCTCTGGCAAGCCCTGCGCGAGCAGGACAATTTGCTGCCGTCAGACTGCTTCCTGGCACGTCTTCTGCTAGTGCATGAGTACCGTAAATTGCTGCTGCGTGACCCGCAGTTGCCAGACGAACTGCTGCCCGGCGACTGGGAGGGCCGGGCTGCACGACAGCTGTGCCGAAATATCTACCGTTTGATCTTCGCCAAGGCGGAGGAGTGGTTGAACAGTGCGCTGGAAACGGCCGATGGGCCGTTGCCGGATGTCGGAGAGAGTTTCTATCGGCGTTTTGGCGGACTTAAGTAGGCCGCCATCATCCCAGGAGAGTCGCTGTTCGTTTTAGCGTGGATCAACGTAGATAAAAACAATAAACCTGCGTGAGGCCTCACATGAATTCTTCAATTGCACAGCGCCGTGACGGGTTCGATCAATGGATCCATCAGGTCAACCGCATCTGCGGCGCCTTCAGCGCGCAAACCTTGGGCGATGAGTTTTCCGGTCACATCCGTGAATACCAGAGCGGTGCACTCAAACTCAGCTTTGTCGATGCTTGTCAGGCCCGGCTGTACCGCACGCCAAAGGAAGTCGCAGCGAGCGAAGGCGGCAAGTACTTTGCGGTGTTCCAGCTTGACGGCAGCGCCTGCATGGCACAGGGCGACAACCGGGTGTCGCTGTGCGCCGGTGACATCACCTTGATCGATGCCTCCCAGCCCAGCGATTTTACTTACCACGAAAACTCCCGCCAGTTGTCATTGATCTTGCCGCATCGGCTGATCGAGCAGTCCTTGCGTTTTACCCCGGTCAAATGCGGCCACCTGATCGGCGCCAAGTCACCCATTGCCACGTTGTCGCACCACTTGATACTGGACGCTGCGCGCCAGACCAACTTGAGCCAGCAGGAAAGCGAAGCGACCCTGGATGCCGTGATCAGCCTGCTGCGCCCGGCCATCAGCCAGAGTGAAGGCGTCGACGATGTGCATGAGCGTATTTTTCGCAAGACCCTCGGCTATATCGATGAGCATATTCGCTCGGAAGACCTCTGCCCCGAACTTCTGGCGCGGGAGGTGGGGGTATCGATGCGCGGGTTGTACCGGATGTTTGCCCGCAAGGGCCTGGTGGTTGCGCGCTATATCAAAAATCGCCGCCTTGACCTGTGTGCCGAATCCCTTCGTCAGTCGCGTACCGAACAGAAGTTGTCGGCACTGGGCTACTCGTGGGGGTTTTCCGATTTGAGCTACTTCTCTACCGCGTTCAAGTCGCGCTTTGGTATTTCGCCAGGTGAATACCGCAAGCAGTACGCCTGATACAACAATGCCCCCGTCACTACGGTGACAGGGGCATGGCTTGTACAGGTTATTTTGCCGCGTTGAGGTTCAGCGTCGGAGTCTCATCGAAGAAGTTCCACGGTTTCAACAGCACGTGTACCCACTCGGTCGGCATGATCGGCCATTCCTCGGCCCTGGCGATGTGGGTTGTACCGGTGGTGAGCCACACCACATTGTCGGTGTTGTCGATGGACTGGTTGTCATGGGTGAACTGCCCCAGCCCGGTGTCGGTTTGCGAGCGATTCGGGTATTTGCCTTCCGGGTACTTTTCGTCCGGGTTGTAGCGCGTCACCCAGAGTTGTTTGTCCATGAAGCTCAAGCGGTGGTAGAGCCATTCGTCCTTGGCGAAGTTGGCGCCCTTGGCCACCGGGTGAGTGCCACCGGCATACGGGATCAGTTGGTAGGACACGGGGTTACCGACTTTGTTTTCCTTATTAAGGTTGCTCAGCAGGCGCACGGTCGACGGGTCGAATTTTTGTGCCGCTTGCTGTTCGGTGCTGACCACCCGCTGTTCAGTCTGCATGGTGCTGGTGCGTGGTCCGCCACGGTCGTTTGGCGCGATGACCGGGTTTATTTCGACCAGTGAGTTGTTTTCCCCGTCAATGTCCATGTCCAGGCGAAAGTTATAGATGTGCTGGTGGGTGGTGCCGACGATGTTGTGGTCGATCAGGGTGCCGTAGCGAGTGTCTTCCTTGGCGGTTGCTTCATGCATGGTTTTACTTTTTACGCCCTTGACCGCTTCGATGCCCGTGGCGCCTACGTCGATGCCAATGGTGCCGTTCTGCTGCAAGACCCAGTCGAAGATGTAGTCGTAGTTGCCCACGGTGCTGATCCAGCGGATCACCAATTCACGCCGCTCGGCGCTCAGGTTGGGCTGGCCCATTTCCTGATGTTTGTACTCTGGACCGGCGTAGCGTTCGAACACAGCGAGGGCGTGAGGGATGGTGGTGGGTGCACCGGTGTAATCAGCAATGGTTGCATCCAGCAGCACGGCATTTTGCGGAGCGTCTTTACCACGGGCTATCGGCGAGGTGAGTGTGCCCATGCCGTAGTCGCCCGAATCCAGATACGCCTTGAAGTACCAGCCTGCGTCCGGGTCCCCGTACGGCACGATCATGCCGCCCAGGTTGCCCTCGTACATGATTTTGCGTTTATTGCCCTTGTCGTCATAAGTGACGGTAGACAGGATCGGCCCGACCCGTGAGTCAAGACGCACGTGCAAGTCCCAGTTCTGCCAATGAATGCTGTTGCCGGTAATGGTGTAGTTCTTGCCCTCCGGCTCGATGATCTCCAGCGGCTTTAGCGCGACGCTCTTGCGATCGCGACCATCGTAGGGGGTGGCTTTTATGGGGACCGGAATCACTCCTCCATCCTCGACCTTGATGAGTTTTTTTTGCTCCAGGTCGACCACCGCGACCAGCCCTTCGATCGGATGGGCCCAGTAGTTGCCGTCACCAACATCGAGGTAGCTGACGATTTTCAGCAGGCGCTTGTCTTGGGTCAGACCGTCCTTGCCGTCGAAATAGCCCACGGTGAGTGGTGTCGTCACCACTTTTTTAATGTCAGTGATGCCACGTTTGGCCAGCGCCTGGGCGTACTCGGGGCTGGTATCGATCACGGATTGCACGGTGGCAAAGTCGTCCAGCAGGACCATGCCGTGAGCGCCTTCAATGGGCTTCCACGACAACAGGGTTTTGCTGTCCAGATCGACCTGGCCTTCAATCACGTGCTTTCCGTCCAGCACCACGATATTGGCCTGACGCGGCTGCGCAGGTTTTTGCCCGGTGTAGATGAAATTCCACACCTGGTCCTTGGGCGGGGTATGCACCGAGATTTCGGTGAAACGCAAACCCGGTTTGTAGTGCCCGGATGTCTTGATGATCTCGACCGCAGTGTTGATCTCATCCGCGCTCAGCGGGTTGAGCGGGCTGGGGCGGGTTTCGATGACAAATGTTTTGTCCAGACCGGACTGGAACACCTGGTTGATAAAGTCTTTGGACATGAACGCCGTCTTGCCCTTGAACACCACTGGCACCGTCAACTCCATGCGCTTGCCGTTGAGCACGGCGACTTTGCTGTCGGGTTTCACCTTGAGGTAGGCGCCGTCCTTGGCAATCACGAACACATCGGCGTAATCGTCCCATTTGACGGTGGCGCCAAACGCTTCAAGGGTTGACTGCAGCGGCACCATTTCGGCGGCGCCGCCATGGGCGTGGGCGTTGGACTGCAAACCGGGCAGGCCTAAGGTACCCAGGGCAATGGCCAGTGCGAGTCGGGCCAGGGGCGTTCGTTTGAGCAAAGCGGCGGGCGAAAGCATTTCTGATTTCCTTGAGGTAAACCGAGGACAGTGTCAGGCAGCACTTTGCTACAGCGCGTGGAGGGATGCTTTTGGATTCTCGCCAAAATCCTTGTGCTGCGTGCCTGAATTGTCAGGCCGCCTTATTCGCAACCGTTGTTCAGCCTGCGATCCAGGTTGCGCAACGTTTGGCAAATCAGCCAATACAACTGGCACGCAGGGAAAACCCGGCTTGGCGTCGAGCATCGACAATCGCGTCAACCTTGCCGGTCACAGTGAACGGCTTGCAACTCAATTGAAAGAAAGGTGCTTTATGAGCAACGTTGAAATCCTGCCACAGGTTGCCGCATTCCTCGATCGTCGCCATGGCTGCTTTATTGACGGCCAATGGGTATTGGCAGAAGGGCAAGCCATTGCAGTGCTCAACCCGGCGACCGGTCAAATGCTGTGCGAAACCCTGGATGCACCGCCGCACCTGGTTGAACAGGCCGTACAGTCGTCTCGCGCTGCTTTCAAGTCGGGTGTGTGGTCCGGTTTGCGTCCGGCCGATCGGGAACGGATCCTGCTGAATTTCACTCGCCTGGTTGAAGAGCACGCTGAAGAACTGGCGCAGCTTGAAACGCTGAGTCAGGGCAAATCGATCAATATGGCGCGGGCGCTGGACCTCAATGCCACCGTTGAATTCATGCGCTACATGTCCGGTTGGGCGACGAAAATTGAAGGCCAGACCTTTGATGTGTCGATTCCGCTTCCGCAGGGGGCGAAGTTCACCACGTTTACCAAGCGTGAACCGGTCGGTGTGGTGGTGGGTATCGTGCCGTGGAACTTCCCGCTGATGATCGCCGCCTGGAAACTGATGCCAGCGCTTGCCAGCGGTTGCACGGTGATCATCAAACCAGCGATGGAAACCCCGCTGACCGCCATGCGCCTGGCTGAACTGGCGGTTGAAGCGGGTATTCCGGCTGGCGTATTCAACGTGGTCACCGGCGGTGGCGCCTCAGTCGGCGGCAGGTTGACCAGCCACTCACTGGTGAGCAAGGTGTCGTTCACCGGCTCCACCCTTGTGGGCAAAAGTGTCGGCGTGGCCTGTATGGAGAACATGACCCGGTTTGCCCTGGAAATGGGCGGCAAGAACCCGATGATCATCCTGGCCGATGCTGACGTCGAAAAAGCCATCCAGGGCGCGATTCTGGGTGGTCTGTTGAACAATGGCCAGGTGTGTGCTGCGGCATCGCGCTTCTATGTGCACCGCTCGATTCACGATCGTTTTGTCGAGGGGCTGGCCGCTGCAGTCTCGGCGTTGCCGATGGGCGCGGGCATGAACTGCGATGCGGCGATCAATCCTTTGGTGTCGCGTAAACAGCAACAGAGCGTGCTCAAGCACATCGAACTGGCGCGCGAGCAAGGTGCGCGCGTGGTGTTGGGGGGTGAATCGCAGGAAGGTGAGGGGTTCTATGTGCAGCCGACCATCCTCGCAGACATTGACCACAGCATGGCGGTGGCCCGCGAGGAAGTGTTTGGTCCTGTGCTGGCTGTCATGCCGTTTGACGATGAGGACACCGCGATTGAACTGGCCAACGACAACCGCTATGGCCTGGCTGCCAGCCTCTGGACCAACGACCTGACCAAGGCGCTTAACCTGGTACCACGCATCGAAGCCGGCACCGTGTGGGTCAACGCCCATGTCCTGCTGGACCCGGCGATGCCATTTGGGGGTGTTAAACAATCGGGCATGGGGCGTGAATTTGGCCGCTCGGTGATCGAGGCGTGTACTGAGCTTAAATCGGTGTGCATTGCCCACTGATTGCTCGTCGCCCAGTTTGATTGCCTTCTCACGCTTCACTGCAAACGGCGCAGGCATGGCTGCGCCGCCGGGTAATCAGGACTCCAGTGGCCACCACCAAAATGCCCACGTAGGTGGTCCAGTGCAGGGCGTCGCCAAACATCAGGGCGGCCCACAGCAAGGTGACCGGCGGCTCCAGATAGACCAGCGCCGACACGCGAGTAGCGGACATTCGCTTGAGCAGGGTCCACAGGCTGAGGTAAGCAATAAACGTTGAGAACAGCGTCAACCAGCCGACGGCCACCCAGACATTGGCCTGGGTGGGCACCTGGAGGTCATTGAGTGCCAAACCGGCAGCAAACAGCAGGACCAGCGTGGTGGCCGATTGTAGAAACAGTGGCATTAGCTGGCCGTCCTTGCTGTGTCCGGTTGCCAATACCGATTGCTGGCGCTGATACAACGTGGCGATAGACAGGGTGATCGCCGCGATCAATGGCAGGGCATACAGACCAATGCCGATGTTGTTGTCGGACAGGGCATACTCGCCGCAGATCACGATGCCGACCCCGCTGAATCCGATCACCAGACCAAGCCATTCTTGCAAGCCGCTGCGCTCGTGGTTGCCCCGTGCTGCCAGGGCGGCGGTGATCAGTGGCTGCAGTGCGCAGATAATCGCCGCTATCCCGGCGGGCAGGCCGCCACGTATGGCGATATAGACACTGACCAGGTAAGCGAACTGAGACAGGAAGCCAATAATGGCGTTATAGCGCAACTGTGCCCGGGACAATGCCCACAGTCGCTGCCAGACAAACGGCAGCAAACACGCAGTGACCAGCAGGAACCGCCAGAACAGCAGGTTGATGGCGCCAGCATCTTCAGTGCCCAAGCGGGCGCCGATAAAGCCCGAACTCCAGGACAGGACGAAGACCGCTTGCAGTGAAAACAGATACAGCGTGCTGCGTGACATAGTCAACTCTCTGGATAGCGCAGTTCTTCGAAGGTAATGGGGGCGATACCGATACGTGCGAATTGTCTGGCGGCTGAGCGCTGTAAGGCCCAGCGCAGTTTTAACCAGTTGGGAATGGTCGCGGGGATGCCATCGTCTGAGGCGAGGTGCCAGAACTGGTTGGAATCTTGACGGGCGTAAGGGCAGTGGAAGGACAGCACCAACGACATGCGTCGGCCGGTGCTTACTGGCCGAACGCCATGAAACAATCGACTGCCATAAATGAATAGCGCATCACCGGGTTCGATCAGCGGGGCGGTTTCGAACGTACGGTGATTAAGGGCGTCGAAAGACTCGACAGTGCTGTTATGAAAGACGAATTCTCCGCCGGTGTAGTCGGACGAGCGCGTCAGCACAATGTTCAGCACATAGTTGGTGCCGTCGGTGTGCCACATACCGAGTTGCTGCTGTTCATGCTCAGGCTTGGGATAGAAATAATTGATCTGCGATCGGGCATTGAGCATGGGGTAGGGCACCAGGGGGACGCCCGCAATGCGCGAGATGGCTAACAGGAAGCGGCGACTGTTCATCATGGCGTTGATGAACGGCGATAGCGTGGTGACTGCGCGTGTGCGCCGGGAAATGATCCAGTCGCTGTTATCTGCACATTCTTCCAGACGCGTGCAGATGTCTTGAAGAATCGCCACGGCTTCGGGCGTGAACAACCGGTGTGCGCAAGCCACTGCGGTGATGGTTTCGGCCGGTATGTCGGGGTGCGGGCTCAAGGCGTAGCCCAGGTCGGCAAGTGTTCGCGCATCGCTGATCGTAAGGTTTGCCTGGCAGAGCAGGTCGTCACGCCAGAGCGCTTGCTCGTCGGCAGTGGGCGAGGCACTGCGCGAGCTTTTTCTCAACGTGGATTTCAGCGCCAGTTTTACTCGCCCGACGCCGCGCTCAAACAGGGGTAGCGGGTCTGTGTGATCCATGGTTCATGGCTCCCTGTGGTGTTGCTATTGGAGGTATTTGGCAATCTGATAGCGCACCGAGCCATCACCGCTGGCGAATTCATCCAGCACGCTGCAGTTGCAGTGTCGGGCTCTGATGCGACGGAACTGTTCTGGGGTGTATTTGAGGCAGATATTGGTCAGCAGGCAGCCTTGTTGGCGTCCCTTCTCAACGGGTTGCAGGGTGACGGCCACATGGATCAGCTCATCCAGCAGTTTGAATCTCACGAGGGTGACAGCATGCTCATCCAGCGGGATGAAGCCTTGCTGCATTGCAACGACCTGCGAAAACCTGATCATGTGCGGGTTGGCATAAAAAGCGTGGATGTTGCTTTGCAGCCCTTCTTCGTAGATCTGCATCTCCGAAATGATGTAAGTGGCGTCGCTCGCGAGGCTACGAATGAGTCGTCCGGTGGTCACCGGCAACTCGTTGCCTTCCTGAAAGCCAAGCAAGGTAATCAGGGTAATGTCCTGCTCATGATGCAGGTCGGCACGTTCAACGGTTCGATAGTCGGCGGCGATGTAATTGAAGCTTCCATGCTGTTCCACGATTGGAAACACCGCGTCACGCATTACGCTTTCTGAGGTCTGATTGATGTCGATGGCGGTATAGCGCAGGGAGGTGCAAGCCTCAGTGATCCGCCCCAGCAAGTGCGCGGTTTTGATCGGTTCAGGGCCTAATTCAACATAGTGCACATGGCGATTCTCGCTCATCAGGGCCAGACGCTCGGCAAGCGTGCCGAGAATGTCTTTGAGTGCGCCCTGGCCTTGGGCGTCGGCACACAGCCCATCCTCGGCCATACCTTGCTGATTCAAGGCGCACATGAGCTGAAATATTTGCAAGTTGAAGCGCGAAGGGTTGCCAGAACTGGCCAGGGGGGCGGTCAGGGTCGAGTACTTGGCGTGGTTCTCAACGGTCCATAGTCGGGTGTTCTTATAGCGTTCGGTGCGTATGAGGGCATCTACAACAAAGTCATTCAGGCTCATCGGTGTCACTCCATACGATGGTTTGAGTGGTCTTGTTTGCTCCGGTTGAGGTTGCGCGTGCAGTGGCTGGCATGTGTTGACCCACCATAGGAGTGGGTGTAAACCCTGTACAGTTGAATAAATCGAATCGCTGGTTCGACATAACGAAATCAGGTGACCTCATGGGCAGAGCCCTCGACATTGATGTGCTCAGAACCTTCCAGGCCGTGGCCAGGTTCAGGCGCTTCAAGGATGCGGCCGATTACGTCCATCGCAGCCCTTCGGCAGTGACAACGCAGATCCAGAAACTTGAGGCAAAGGTTGGGCATCAACTTTTGGTCCGCAACAATCAACTCGTTGAGTTGACGACTGCAGGGCGGCAACTGTTGGGCGAAACCACGCGTTTTTTGATGGCCCATGACCGGCTGTTGGCAACGTTGTCGCCACAACTGATGACGGGCAAGGTTCGTATGGGAGTCCCGGACGGTTATGCCGAGCAATTGATGGCGGACTTTTTACCGCTGTTCGTCGCGGGCAATCCGGCTCTGGAGCTTGAAGTGGTGGTCAAATCCAGTACTGAACTGCTCGACCTGTTTGCACGCAAACAACTGGACCTGACCATCGCTGTCAGTCATGAGCAACTGAGCCATGCTGAGCGGCTGCGTTCTACACAGCCGTGCTGGGCGGCGGCTGCTGGCTTCAAGTACGATCCAGATCAGCCTTTGCCCATTGCCCTGCAATTGAGTGGCTGCCCGTACCGGGAGTCAGCGCTGGCGATCTTGAAAGCCGGCGGGATCCGTTACCGGATCCTGCTGGAGAGTGCCAATTCCCATGCTGTATTGGCGTGTGTGAGAAGCGGTTTGGCGTTGGGCATTGTGGAGGCCCAGGGGGCGGCCGATGACGGTTCGCTGATTCTTCAGATGGCGTTGCCCGGCCTGCCTGAGCATCACGTTTATCTGCTGACGGATACGTCCCATCATGCGGCAGTGCATCTGCACGAAATGCTCAGGTCATCCTTTTTGATTCAGTGATGAAACGCAGGCCCGTTGGGCTTTAAGCGGATGCCTTCACGCAAGCTTGTCCATGGGATGTCCGCCGGGTCTGCGGTCATCGGACCGGGTGCTTTGGCCACCAGGATGTGCTCGGCGATGGGTTGGAAGTCGGCGCGAAAATGCACGGAGCTTTTGTTGACCAGCACGCTCATTTTTTCAGGGTCGATGCCGGCCAGCCGATATAGGGTACGGTCCAGCATCTGGCATTTGCTTGAGCTGACGGCAATGCTCACATCGTCGATTTTCAGACCCGCCACCGGGCCGACATCAACGTCCATGCCATTCATCATGGGGCCTTCGAAGCGGCAGCGGCCGTCAGACAGGTGGGTGACTTCAAAGCGGCCTTGTAATGGCTCATCCCCCGGCACGCCGGATTGCCCGCCCAGCGCGATGTCAATAAAACCACCCAGCCCGGCGGCAATCGCGGCCTTAACGGCCGCAGGGTCATAGATCAAACCGATGGCGGCGTTACGCGCCTGGTGCTTTAACAGGGCTTTGAGCATGCCCATGGTATTGCCGTCGCCACCTGCGCCGGGGTTGTCCTGGGTGTCTGCAATCACGATGGGGCGTTGGGCCGACGCTGCCAATGCCATGGCCTGGCGCACGGCATCGTCTGGAAGCAAAAGCGGCACTTCCCACTGATCTTCTTCTCTGACCAGCTTGTCATACAGGGCGCCGACGGCGGCTTGCAGCGCCTGCGGATCCAGCCCATAGCCCCAGATGACCGGCCCGCACTCTTCGAAATCGGCGGCCGGAAAGCCCGGGGTGAAGGACAGCGACAGGCTTTCTGATTCCAGGTGCTCCAGTTGCTGGTAAAGGCTGCGCGCGGGCTCCAGCAGGGTGCACATGCCATTGACCGGAATCAGGAAGGGCAGTCGCAGACTGGCGTGCTGCAGTTTCCCGCAACGCAGTCGCAGATCAAGCAGTTGCGCGGCTTTTATGCCGGTTTCAGCCATGTCCACGTGGGGATAGGTTCGAAAGGCAACCATGGCATCGGCCTGTTCGAGCATCAAATCGGTCACGTTGGCGTGCAGGTCCAGTGAGACTACGATCGGTATGTCCGGCCCAACCACGGCACGCAGCCGGCTCAGCAGTGTGCCTTCACCGTCATTGGTATGTTCGGCAACCATGGCGCCATGCAGGTCCAGATAGAGGCCGTCCAGTGTCTGGCTGGCAGCCGCCTGAATGATTTCGTTGCCAATGCGTTCGTAGGCCGCTTGGGTGACATGGGCTGACGGGCTGGCTCCGGCCCAGATCACTGGAACCACCTCATAGCCCAGTCGTTCGGCCTCAATCAGAAAGCCGCCTGCGGGGATGTTGACCTCGCGTAATTTGAGCACGTCCGCGCCCCTGACCATTTGCGGAAAACCTTCGCCTCTGACGAAGTTTTCGTATTCTGCTTTGGAGGGCGCGAAGGTATTGGTTTCATGCTGGAAACCAGCCACCAGGATTCGATAGGCCATGACAGTAAACACACCTTTTTATTATGGGTTTAAACGGTTTGGGTAGACGTTGTTCTTTGCTGAGCGTGTTCAGGTTTGTTCGCGGCCAGCAGTACGGCCCCCAGCAGCAGAATCACCGAGATGAACACCAGGCCCGAGTCAGAGTTGCCCGTGGCCGTTTTGACATAGCCCATCAGCGTCGGGCTGAGGAAACCACCGGTAAGCCCTATGGTGTTGATGACGGCAATGCCGCCTGCGGCCGCATCACCCTTTAAGTGCTGCGAAGGGATGGCCCAAAACACCGTGTAGGCGGACCACATCATGGTGGTGGCCAAGGTCAAGAACAGCAGTGATAACCCGAAGTGGGTCTTGTAGATCACCGACGCGGTCAGGCAGATCGCACCAATCAATGCCGGAAGGGCTGTGTGCCAGCGCCGTTCATAGAAACGGTCGGAGGTCCGGGCAAAGATCAACATGCCCGCCATAGCGCCTATATAAGGAATGGCCGAGTACCAGCCGATCTGCATGGTGTCGTGGATACCTGACTCTTTGATGATGGTCGGCAGCCAGAAACTCATGGCATAGATGCCGCAGATCAAGCAGAAATACCCCGCTGCCATCAGGTAAACCCGCGGGTCTTTCAATACCTCTTTGAACGAATGGTGATCGCCCCGACCTGTGCCGATGTGCGCCGCCAGTGCCTGTTTTTCAGGTTCACTCAACCAGGGCGCGGTGGCCGGTTTGTCACTCAGCACTTTCAGCGCAAGCACACCCAGCAGCACAGCGGGGATGGCTTCCAGAAAGAACATCCATTGCCAGCCGGACAAACCGTGTACGCCTTCGAACGCAGTCATCAGCCACACCGAGAGCGGCGCGCCAAAGATCCCGCCCAGCGGCGCTGCCAGCATGACGATTGCCAGCACTTGCCCCAGCCGTTCGCGGCCGTACCAATAGGTCAAATAGAACAACATGCCCGGCGCGAATCCGGCCTCAAACACCCCGAGGAAAAAGCGCAAGACGTAAAACGCCCGCTCCGTTTCGACGAACATCATGCAGGCCGATGTGGTGCCCCATAAGATCATCACTCGACTGAGGGTCTTGCGAGCGCCGATCTTGGGTAGCAGCAGATTGCTCGGCGTCTCGAACAAGGCGTAGCCGATAAAAAAGATACCGGCTCCCAGCCCATAAGCGGCATCGGACAAGTTCAGGTCGCTTTGCATTTGCAACTTGGCAAAGCCCACATTGACCCGGTCCAGATACGCCACGAAGTAACACACGAGCAAAAAAGGTAATAACCGCCAGTCAATCTTTCGATAGATGGCTGAAAGCTCACTCGCTGGCTTGCTGCTGTGCATACGGCTCTCCACGGGATCTTTTTATTGTTCGATCGATATTCAAGTGGAAACCTTGCGTGAGCAAGAGCAACTTTTTAATGCTAGCGTTGCTCTGTAAGCAACAGTCATTGAGCAGCAGGTTTATCGTGAGAGATCTGAATCAACGTCGAATGCGCTATTTCTATGAAGTCCTCTCCAGCGGCTCCATTCGCGGAGCGGCGGAGAATCTGAACACCGCGCCTTCTGTGATTACCCGGCAAATTCAATTGCTGGAGGAAGAGGTCGGCAGCGTCTTGTTTGAACGCCAAGCCCGCGGTGTGGTGCCGACTGAAGCGGCGCAGTTTCTTCTGGAGTTCTGGCGTGGCTGCCAGGCGCAGCAAGAACACCTCGAAGACCGCTTGCGCGGGCTCAAAGGTTTGAGGGAAGGGGATATCCGGATTGTTATCAGCGAGGGCTTTATCGACTTGCTGATCGATAAGGTCTTGAGTGAGTTCACCGACACCTATCCCGGCATTCGCATCACGCTGGATGTGTTGCCGGTCAACAGCGTGCTTGAAGAAGTCGCGCAAAGCGCCGTGAGCATTGGCCTGGCCTACAACCCCCCGGCGCACCCTGACGTGACCTATCGCGCGTCGTCCTTGCAGCCGGTTCGTTTACTGATGCGCTCGGGCCATCCGTTGGCGCAGCTCAGCGAGCCGTTGAAGCTGGAAGACATCTTGCGTTACCCGCTGGCAGTGATGCCGTCGGAATACGGCCTGGGGCAAATCATTCAGCTCGTGCTGCATACCGAAAACCTGTCCATTCGCCCGGCCATGGTCACCAACTCGCTGACGGCCCTCAGGCGGTATGTGATGAGCGGTGATGCGGTGACCATGATGAGCGAGTTCTCGGCCTTCAACGACCGGGTCAGCGGCGCGCTGGTGACCCGCTCAATCGATCACCCGCTGTTTCAGAATGTGCATGCCCGGCTGTTGGTCAAGCTCAACAAGCCGCAATCGGTAGGGGCTGAAGAGCTGCTTAAATGGATCGAGCATCGAACGTCTATTTTCGGTCAGTGAGCGTGTGGCTCAGGCGTAGACGAGCCCAGCCGTTCGCTGATGAACGTGACAAAGGCATTGAGCTTGGGCAGTGATTTTTTTGAGCGCAAATAGACCATTTGCACCGGCTTGGGCTCCGGTGCACAGGCACTCATCAGCGGCACCAACTCACCACTGGCCAATGCCGCGGCTACCAGAAAATCGGGCTGCATCAAGATCCCGCAGCCGGCAATGGCCGCTTCAAGCAGCACCTTGCCATCGTTGCTTTTGAGGACCGCCCGCTCGGGCCATGGGATGTCCTTGTTACCTTGGCGCAAGGGCCAGGCAAAGCGATTGTTCCACGAGGTGTGGGTCAAAATCCGGTGTGTAGAAAGGTCCTCCGGGGTCTGCGGCGCCTGCCAGGTGGCGAGGTATTTGGGTGCCGCGCAGATCACCATCCGGTAGGGCGGCAGTGGCCTGCAGACGAGGTTGACGTCCACCCGCTCGGAAATCCTGAAGCCCAGATCAAATGAGCTTTCGTAGAGGTCCACGACCTTATTGCTCAAGATCAGCTCAATCTGAATCTCGGGATACAGTTGCATGAACTCGGTGACGAGTGGACCAATCAACGCGCTGCCCAGGGTCATCGGCGCGGTTACGCGCAG
The DNA here is from genome assembly GCF_009600165.1 of Pseudomonas sp. FSL R10-0399. Classification (NCBI taxonomy): domain Bacteria; kingdom Pseudomonadati; phylum Pseudomonadota; class Gammaproteobacteria; order Pseudomonadales; family Pseudomonadaceae; genus Pseudomonas; species Pseudomonas sp. FSL R10-0399. The sequence goes on along the minus strand of NZ_WIWK01000041.1, from coordinate 26,818 downwards.
CAGGCCGCTGGGTCTGTCGGTGGAGGCTTCGACGCGCTTGAAGGCGTACTCGATCTGCTCAAGGGCGGTTTTGGCTTCGGCGTAAAACAACCGGCCTTCACCGGTGACGGACTGGCGGCGCGTTGTTCGCTGAATCAGCCGGGTGTTCAAGGCCGTCTCAAGGCTCTGAATATGCCGCCCGACCATGACCGCCGACATGCCCACCTGAACCGCAGCCTCAGCAAAACTGCCCGCCTCGACGACGGCCACAAAGACTTCCATTTGCCTGAGCTTGCTCATAAAAAATGCCTTCTGGCTGGACAGATAAAAAACCAAAAACCCTTATAGCGCAGTTTGCGGCCTGAACAGCAGGCGACATTGATTGCGAACCTCAGGTTATACAAGTACTAACTTTCAGTGCGTTTATTACCCGCTGGTTTGTTCCTATATTAATTAAGAATAAACATCAGCGATGAGGTCACAGAACATGCAAACCAGACTGGACAAGGCTTTGGCGGCCTTTCCCCGGGCAGATGTGTTGCAGGGCGCACCCGCATTCAACGCGCCGAGCGGCTTGAGCAGGAGTTGGGCTTGCGCGAGCAAGGCGTCGGCCTTTACCTCAAGCGTGATGATCACATGCACATCGGCGGTGGTGGCAACAAGCTGCGCAAGCTTGAGTTTCATCTCGGTGCCGCGCTGAAAAACGGTGTTGATACGCTGATTACGGTTGGTGGTATTCAGTCCAACCATGCGCGTTTGACGGCGGCGGTGTCTGCGCGACTGGGCATGGCCTGCGAGTTGATTCTGACCCGCTCGGTGCCCAAGGCCGACACCGATTACGAACTCAATGGCAACGTCTTGCTGGATCAGCTTTTTGGTGCCCGGATACAGGTGCTGGCCAAGGGGGGCGACTCTCTGGCCGCCGCCGAGCACCGAGCCAATGAATTGAGAGCCGCAGGGCGCAACGTCATGGTCATTCCCACTGGCGGCTCGACGCCGTTGGGTAGCCTGGGCTACGCCCGTTGCGCGGCAGAAATCGCGCAGCAAGAGATCGAATTGGGCGTTCATTTCAGCGAAGTGGTGATCCCCAATGGCAGTGCGGGCACCCATGCCGGGCTCGCGGCAGGCTTTGAGCTGCTGGGGCGTGGGGCTTCGACCGTGAAGTCCTGGTCAGTGCTGGCCGACCAGCAAACCTCTGCGAGCAGGACGCGGCAGCTGACTCAAGAGGCGCTGGCGCTGCTCGGTCATGCAGCCACCCTTGACCCGCAGGCCATCCATATCGATGGCAGCCAACTGGGGGAAGGCTACGGGCTACCGACACCGGCAATGATCGAAGCCGTGCACCTCATGGCCCGTTGCGAAGGGCTGCTGGTTGACCCGGTGTACTCCGGCAAGGCCTTCGCAGGCCTGCTGGCAGACCTCCGCCAAGGCCGCTACCGCGCTGGCGATAACGTGTTGTTCGTCATGACCGGCGGCACTCCGGGCCTTTACGCCTACCGCGACACCTTCACCCAAAGCCTGTAGTCGCTGCCGAGGCACGAGGCAGGGAGAGATGAATCGGCGGTCCTGCGGCCCGCATCGCAGCCTTCGTGCCTCGACAGCGACTACAGCTGCGCCCTCAAATAATAATCAAGGAGGCCACCATGGGTGTGCCAAACGAACGTGTGCCGGTTGACAGTGATAGCGATGAAACCCGGGAGTGGCTGGAGTCGCTGGAGGCCGTGGTACGGGAGGCCGGCTGCGAACGCGGCCAGTTTTTACTTAAACAATTGGAGCAACACGCAAGAGCACTTGGCATCACCGCGCAGGTGCATCCGTACTCGGCCTATCGAAATACCCTTTCGATTGAACGCCAGGGGCCTTATCCGGGCGACCTGGCCGTCGAGGAACGGATTACCGCAATCATTCGCTGGAATGCATTGGCCATGGTGGTGCGCGCCAATCAGGCCTACGGCGAACTGGGCGGGCATATCGCCAGTTACGCCTCTGCCGCTGAAATTTTCGAGGTGGGGTTCAACCATTTTTTCCGTGCCCGTGATGAGCAGCATGGAGGCGATCTGGTGTTTTTCCAGCCGCACTCGGCGCCTGGGGTCTATGCCCGTGCGTTCCTTGAGGGGCGCTTGTCTGAAGAACAACTGGCGAACTATCGGCAGGAAGTCGGCGGCAACGGCCTGAGTTCATATCCGCACCCCTGGTTGATGCCGGACTTCTGGCAATTCCCGACCGGCTCGATGGGTATCGGCCCGATCAGTGCGATCTATCAGGCGCGTTACATGCGTTACCTCGAACACCGCCACCTGGCAGACACCGCCGAGCGCCATGTCTGGGGCGTTTTTGGTGACGGTGAAATGGATGAGCCCGAGTCGATTGCCGGGCTCACGCTCGCGGCGCGGGAGAAGCTCGACAACCTGACCTTTATCGTCAACTGCAACTTGCAGCGTCTGGATGGCCCGGTGCGCGGTAACGGCCAGGTCATTCAAGAACTTGAAGCACTGTTTACCGGCGCTGGCTGGAATGTGATCAAAGTGATCTGGGGCTCGGACTGGGACCCGCTGTTTGCCCGGGACACCCACAACGCCTTGTTGCAACGCTTCGCCCAGACGGTCGATGGCCAGTACCAGACGTTGGGCTCCAAGGATGGCGCCTACAATTTGCTGCACTTCTTTCAGCAGGATCCGGAGATCCAGGCGCTGGTCTCGCACATGTCGGATGCCGAGATTGATGCCCTCAAGCGTGGCGGGCATGACTTGCGCAAGCTGTACGCCGCGTTTGCCGCCGCCAAGGCGCACAAAGGCCAGCCGACGGTCATCCTCGCCAAGACCAAAAAAGGCTACGGCATGGGCGGCGCGGGGGAGTCACGCATGACCTCGCACCAGGCCAAGAAGCTGGATATCGATGCGCTCAAGGCGTTTCGGGATCGCTTCGCCTTGCCGCTGTCGGATGATGATGTAGCGCAGTTGCGCTTTTATCGCCCGGCTGAAGACAGCCAGGAAATGCGCTATTTGCGCGAACGCCGCAGTGCATTGGGCGGGTATCTGCCTGCGCGTAACAAGGGGAGTGAGCACATCGCCATACCGGCCATGGCGGACTACGCGCGTTTCGCCTTTGAAGCCGATGGCAAAGAAATGTCCACCACCATGGCCGTGGTCCGCATGCTGGGCGGTTTGCTCAAGGACAAAGAACTGGGGCCGCGAATCGTGCCGATTGTGGCGGATGAAGCGCGCACCTTTGGCATGGCCAATCTGTTTCGCCAGATCGGCATTTACTCGCCGCTGGGCCAGCTGTACGAGCCAGAAGACGCTGGCTCCATGCTCTATTACCGCGAAGCCCGCGATGGCCAGTTGCTGGAGGAGGGCATCACCGAAGCCGGGGCGATTTCTTCGTGGGTGGCGGCTGCGACCTCGTACAGTGCCCATGGCAAGCCGATGCTGGCGTTCTACATCTATTACTCCATGTTTGGTTTTCAGCGGGTTGCGGACTTGATTTGGGCTGCCGCGGATCAACGTGCACGGGGCTTTTTACTCGGCGCCACCGCCGGGCGAACCACCTTGGGCGGTGAAGGGCTGCAGCATCAGGACGGCAGTAGCCACGTGGTGGCGGCCACCGTACCCAACTGCCGCGCCTACGACCCGGCGTTCGCAGGTGAACTGGCGGTGATTGTCGACCATGGCATGCGCCAGATGATGGAGCGCGATGTCGATGAGTTCTATTACATCACCGTGATGAACGAAAACTACGCCCAGCCGTCATTGCCGAGTGGCGTTGAAGCCCAGGTTATCCGCGGTATGTATCGCTATGCACAAACAGAGGCTGATGCGCCCCGTGGTTCGGTCCGGCTGCTGGGCAGCGGGACTATTTTGCGCGAAGTGATCGCTGCGTCTGAAATGCTCGCAACCGACTGGCAGGTTGCGAGTGAGGTGTGGAGTGTCACCAGTTTCAGCGAGCTGGCGCGTGAAGCCCGTGAGGTCGAGCGGCACAACCGCCTCAACCCGGCCGAGCCTGAGCAGGTCAGCCATCTGTGCGCGTCGCTGGCTGGCGACGCGCCGGTGATTGTCGCCTCTGACTATGTTCGCGCCTGGCCGCAACTGATCGCCAGTTATGTCGATGCGCGCTTTATTGCGCTGGGCACCGATGGCTTTGGCCGCAGTGATACCCGCGCCGCCTTGCGTGACTTCTTTGAAGTGGACCGTCAGCAGATCGTTTTGGCGGCATTGGACGGCCTGGTGCGCGACGGCCGTTTACCGCGGCAGGTGTTGGCTGAGGCCGTTGAGCGTTATGGGCTGGGCGGTGATCGTCCCGCGCCCTGGACGCGCTAACGGTTGTCTTCCCTTTTTTATGCGGCGGTAAGTCATGAGTGAAATTAGAGAGATTCATGTCCCGGACATTGGGGACTTCAAAGACCTCCCGGTGATTGAGGTGTTGGTCAAACCGGGCGACACAGTGGCAATCGATGAGCCCTTGCTGACCCTGGAGTCGGACAAGGCCTCGATGGATGTACCCAGCCCCGAGGCCGGGGTTGTGGTGGCGGTGACGGTCAAAGAGGGGGATCGGGTTTCCAGGGGCAGCCCCATGCTGACGTTGCAGGTGGCGGTGAGTGCCGAGCCTGCGCCTGAACCGGTAGTCAGCAGCCCTGCGCAGATCAGTGTTGCGCCTGTGGCTGTCACTGCGCCGTCGGCTCCTGCGGCTGTTGCGGCGGTGAATCCATCGGCGGCCAAGCCGCACGCCAGCCCCTCCGTGCGCAGTTATGCGCGAAAGTTGGGGGTGGATGTTTCGCGCGTGGTGCCCACCGGCAAGGGCGGACGCATGCTGCGCGAGGATGTCGAGCGCTTCGTCAAGGACGCCATGGTGCGTCTGGATAGCCCTGGGCAAAGCGCCGGGCTCAATCTGCTGCCGTGGCCGGAGGTGGATTTTGCCCGGTTCGGTCCGGTTGAAAAAGTGGCGCTGTCACGCATCAAGAAAATCTCGGGGGCCAACCTGTCGCGCAACTGGGTGATGATTCCCCATGTCACCAATAACGAAGAAGTGGACATCACCGACCTGGAGGCATTCAGGGTTCAACTCAATCAGGAGGGCAGCAAGGAGGCGATCAAGTACACCTTGCTGGCATTCCTGATCAAGGCGGCGGCTGCGACGCTGAAGACTTTCCCGGCGTTCAACAGTTCACTGGGTAATGAAGACGGCGAGCCGATCCTGATTATGAAGCAGTACTGCCACATCGGTTTTGCTGCGGACACGCCTAATGGGCTGGTGGTACCGGTGATTCGCGATGTCGAGCACAAAGGCATCGGCCAGATCGCCACAGAGTGCGCAGAACTCGCGAAGAAGGCCCGGGACGGCAAATTGGGGCCTGCAGACATGAGCGGAGGGACCTTCACCGTTTCCAGTCTGGGCGGGATTGGCGGCACCGGCTTTAACCCGATTATCAACGCCCCGGAAGTAGCCATTCTGGGGGTAACCCGGGCACAGATCAGGCCCCTGTGGGATGGCCAGGCGTTTGCTCCGCGACTGGTTCTGCCGTTGGCGCTTTCGTGGGATCACCGCGTGGTCGATGGCGCGGCTGCGGCGCGTTTCCTTCAGCATCTGGCAGCGCTGTTGGCTGACTTTCGTCGAATTACCCTGTGAGGAGGGCGCACATGAGTCAGGTGAACGAAGTAAGTGTTGAGTGCGATGTGCTGGTGCTGGGTGGCGGCCCCGGCGGCTATTCGGCGGCCTTTCGCTCGGCCGATCTGGGCCAGAAAACCCTGCTGGTTGAGCGCTATGCCACCTTGGGCGGCGTGTGCCTGAATGTCGGCTGCATCCCCTCCAAAGCGTTGCTGCATATCGCTGCGGTGATGGAGGAAGTGCCGCACTTGGCCGCCATGGGCATTGAGTTTGGTGTTGGCCAGGTTGATCTGGGTGCGTTGCGCCGTCATAAAGAGGCGGTGGTCAACACACTGACCAGCGGGCTGGCGGGGATGGCCAAAGGGCGAAAGGTTGAGGTTGTACGCGGGGTCGGGCGTTTTCTGGACCCGCATCACCTTGAGGTCTCGCTGTGTTCGGGCGCAGGTCTTGAGCTGACGGGTGAAAAACAGCTGATCCGGTTCAAGCAGTGCGTGATTGCTGCCGGTAGCCAACCGGTGACGTTGCCGTTCATGCCGGATGATCCACGCATCGTGGACTCCACCGGCGCCCTTGAACTCAAGACGGTGCCCAAGCGCATGCTGGTGGTGGGCGGCGGGATTATCGGCCTGGAAATGGCTACCGTTTATTCGGCCCTTGGTGCACGCATCGACGTGGTCGAAAGGCTGGATGGCCTGATGCAGGGGCCTGATCGTGACCTGGTCAAGGTCTGGGAGCAGTACAACCACCCGCGTTTTGATCGGGTGATGGTCAATACCCGCACGGTGAGCGCCGAGGCCAGCGAGCAGGGCATCTGGGTGACCTTTGACGGTGAGCAAGCACCTGCCGAGCCGCAGTGTTATGACCTGGTGTTGGTTGCGGTCGGGCGCAAACCCAATGGCGACCGGATCGGCGCTGACAAGGCCGGTGTCCATGTGGATGAGCGCGGGTTTATCCGCGTCGACAAGCAGATGCGCAGCACTGTGCCGCACATTTTCGCGATCGGTGACATTGTTGGTCAGCCCATGCTGGCGCACAAAGCTGTGCATGAAGGCCATGTCGCCGCCGAAGTGGCGGCGGGTGAGGCCCTGAATAACCCTGAGCTGGTGTGCAGCCATTTTGATGCGTTGCAGATCCCCGGGGTTGCTTACACCAACCCGGAGGTGGCGTGGGCCGGGCTGACTCAGCAAGAAGCCAAAGCCCAAGGCATCAAGGTAGAGGTGGCGGTGTTCCCGTGGGCCGCATCAGGCCGCGCGATTGCCAACGGCCGCGATGAAGGCCTGACCAAACTGGTGTTCGATGACGACACGCGGCGTGTGATCGGCGGCGGCATTGTCGGTACCGGGGCGGGTGATTTGATCAGTGAAGTCTGCCTGGCCATCGAAATGGGGGCCGACGCTCTGGACATCGGCAAGACCATTCACCCGCACCCCACCTTGGGTGAGACGGTCGGCATGGCTGCCGAGGTTGCCCTCGGCAGTTGCACCGACTTGCCTGCGCGCAGGCGTTAGAGCGCCGCCTCAGGCTTGCCTCCTGCTACCAGCCAAGGAGGCAAGCGTGTCGCGATGACGGTTGCATGTTTACTCCTTGGGCCAGCCGCCGCCCAACGCCCGGTACAGGTGTACACGGTCAATGGCGGCATCGGTCGCGCTGTCGACCAGATCGTTTTGAGTTGCCAGCAAGGCCTGCTGTACGGTCAAAACGTTCAGGAAGTCTGCGGCGCCTTGGGCATAACGTTCTTTGGCGGTACGCAAGGCAAGGGTATTTTCGTTGACGGCTTTTTCCAGCGCGGCGTGGTGTTTTTGCTCGGCCGCGTAATCGGTCATGGCATTGTCGACTTCATGCCAGGCGCTCAATACCACGCGCTGGTAGTTCAATGCGGCTTCCTGCTCCTGACGTTTACGCAATTGCAGTGTGCCGGTAAGGCGACCGCCCTGAAAAATCGGCATGTACACACTGGGCCCATACGACCACTCCCGCGAGCCCCATGCCCCCAGATTTGAGCCATTGAGGGCTTGATAGCCCATGCTAGCGCCCAGGCTGACACGCGGGTAGAAATCCGCTTGTGCAACGCCAATGGCTGCTGTAGCCCGGTGTAATGCGGCTTCGCTTTGCAAGATGTCGGGACGCCGACGGGCCAGCTCCGAAGGCAGGCCCAGCGGCACATCGGGAGCTGGATGGGGGATGGCTTTGGGCTCAATCAGTTCTGCATGCAGCGTGCGTGGCGGGGTGGCGAGTAAAAAGCTGAGAGCGTTGATCAAGCGGCTTTGCGCCGCTTCAAGCGACGGCAATACGGCTTCAATCGTTGCCACCTGTGCGGCCGAGTTGGCGGTGTCCAGGTTTGTAGTCACACCATTGTCATAGCGTGCGCGGGTCAGTTGTTGGCTTTGCCGGGCAATGTCCAGGTTCAATCGCGCGACCGCCAGCTTGGCTTGCACTCCCCGCAAACGAATGTAATCAGTGGCGGTTTCAGCCGCGATGCTCAAACGTACACCGTCGCGTTGTGCCTGGCTGAGTTCGACGTCGGCGTCAGCGGCCTCGATACTGCGGCGCACATGCCCCCAGAGATCAATTTCCCAACTGGCGTCGAGGGCACTGGTCCACAGTTCAAAAGGTGCCTTGCCATTGAGGTTGGACTCGTCCAGCACCCCTTCGGCACTGTTTCGCGCTCGTTTATAAGCAGCGTTGGCACTGACCTCGGGCAGCCTTTCACTGCCGGTGACCTGACGCAGCAAGCGGCTTTGCTCCAGGCGGATACTGGCCGTGCGCACATCAAAATTGGCGCTCGCAGAACGATCGATTAACTGTGTCAGCAGCGGGTCGCCCAAGCGCTGCCACCACAGGTTATCTACCTTGGTGTCCAGGCTTGCACCGGAAGTAACAGCGGTTTGCCAAGTTGCCGGTAGTTGAGCTTCAGGCTTTTGGAAGTCCGGCCCTACGGTGCAAGCGCCAAGGCTTGCTATCGAAATAAACAGAAGCGTGCGTTTCATTTCAGCGCTCCTGGGTGACGTCGACGCTGGCAACCACCGACATACCAACGCGCAGTCGATCCAGATCCGGTTGGTGCTCATCAAACATGATTTTCACCGGGATTCTCTGCACGACTTTGGTGAAGTTGCCCGTAGCGTTGTCCGGAGCGATAGCGGAAAAGGACAGTCCGGTTGCCGGTGCCAGGCTTTCTATCCAGCCTTTGAAACTGTGCTCCGGAAAACTGTCGACACGCAGTTCCACGGCTTGGCGGGTATGCATGTGCGCCAGTTGTGTCTCGCGAAAATTAGCGATCACGAAGGCTTTGTCCACCGGGACCACCGCCATGAGGGGTTGCCCTTGGCCTACATAAGCGCCGACGCGCACGGAGCGCTGGCCGATCATGCCATCCTGAGGCGCGGTTATTTTGCTGTACGACAAATTGAGGTCCGCCTGATCCAGGGCCGCGTTAGCCTTGGCCAATGCAGCTTTGGCAACATCCACCCGGGCTTTCAGGACGCTCAGGGTTTTGACCGCTGCAATGCGGATTGCTTCATCTCGGTCGCGGGTGGCTTGCCAGCCCAGCAACTCGGCCTCGGCCTTTTGTTGTTCTTGCTGAGTACCGGCACCGGCGTTGGAGAGGTTCAGGTAGCGCTGTGCATTGGCCTGGGAGAACTTGAGTGACGCGGCCGTGGCCCGGATCGTCGCGGTGGCCTGATCAATGATTGCCGATTGGCGTTCAATGCTGGCGCCCAGGTTCTCCAATTCAGCCTTGGCTGCTTGCACGCTGGAGGCTGCGGCAGCCTGGGCAACCAGAAGGTCCCGGTCATCCAGTTCGGCCAGCAGCTGGCCGGCCTTCACTTGCTGGTTATCTTCGACCGCAACCCTGGCAATTTGTCCAGACAGGCGCGGTGATACGAAAACAGAGTCAGCCCTGATGTAAGCGTCGTCTGTACTTTGGACGGAGCTTCCACCCACCAGTCTGTAGCCGATGTAGACGACGCAAATGACGACGGCGGTAGTGACTAAGCCAATAGCAGTTCTGTGTTGTTTCATGGTGATACCGGAGGTTGCGGTGGAAAGGCGCGTTTAGGCAGGGTCAGCAGCACGACAAACATCACCGCGATAATGACCAGCAAGGCGAGGTAGGCATCGCTGAAGCTCAAGACGAAGGCTTGTTCTCGTACCCGCTCGGCCAATGCGTGGGCAGAGGGGGCATGCAGCAGGCCGGGCAAGGACGGTTGTGCTGAGGCCAGCCCGTCCAGGAGCGTATTTGAATGCACATGTTCGCGATGAGTAATGAAGTTTTCGACGGTGCAAGCGGCCACCACCGAGAACAGGCCGCGCATCGTGTTGACCATCGAAGACGCAAAGGGGCCTTCCATGGGATGAATCACCCCCGTTGCATTCATCAGCAAGGGCACGACTACCATCGGTTGGCCGAAGGTGTGCAGTATCTGCAGCACATAGAAATCGTCACGAATCCATTCGCTGGTGATCAGCGAACCGCCTGCGCAGGCGATGGCAATTAGCGCCAGACCGGTTGCCATCACATAACGTGAGTCAACCCAGTTTCGATTGATGACGGTCGCGACCAGCGGTGCGAGCAACAATTGAGGCAGCGCAATCAACAGGGCCGTTGGCATGGTTTGCAGCGGTCGATAGCCTTTGACTTCAGTCAGGTAGGCGGCGGGGATGAAGCCACTGGCCATGGTCAGGAACAAAAACAGGCACAGGGTGATAATCCCGTAGGCAAAATTGCGCCGTTCCAGCAGTTGCAGCTTGAACAGCGGCAGCGGGTGGAACCATTCGTTCAGCAAAAACAGTGGCAGGCAAATGATCGCGCCTGCAATCAGCGTGCTGATCAGCGGTGAATTGAACCAGTCGAGCCGCTCGCCCTGAGTCAAGGCAATTACCAGCATTGAAATGCCCGCGACACCCAGCAGTGCACCTCTCCAGTCGAGTTGCTTGAACCGCTCCAGCCGCAGCGGATCTTGCGGCAGGCCGTAAGCAATAAGCGCTGCCCCCATCAGGCACGTAGGTACGATCTGCCAGAAGACCATTCGCCAGTCACCGCCTTCGGTCCAGAGCGCCGCCAGTGGCATGGCCAGGTTAGGGCCGAAGGTAGCGGTGAGCGCGTACGCCGAGAGCCCGTAAAGCTTTACGTGCCAAGGTAAAAAACGCAGTGCTGCGGTCATTAGCAGGGGAGGTAATGCGCCGCCGGCCAAGCCTTGTAGTACGCGCAGCAGCACCAGGCTTTCAACGTTGGGTGCAAACGGGATAATGACGGCCAGGACAGCAAAGGAAAATGTCACCACAATGGCAAAACGGCGAAGTGAAAAGGTGACTGCCAGCCACGGCGACAGCAGCATGGCACTCACTTCGGCAGCGGCGTATGCGGAGCTGATCCAGGTCCCTTCATCATGACCAAGGCCGTAAATACCGAGAATGTCGACCAACGTGATATCGGTGACGCGGTCATTGATGCCTGACGTGAGTGCGGCAACGAGCACGCCGATAAGCCCAAGGGCAATTCGCCAGCCAAATGGAGCCGGCGCCGAGGGGGGAAGGGGAGCGGACAAGGGGAAGGTTCCTGCTGTTGAAATCATTTAACCTGACATGCGGTGCAATGTACCACTAGGCAATACTAAGGACAATCTTATGACTATTCATGAAACTGACCGTGGCGGTGTTCAGGTCATCTCACGTGCGGCAGCGATCCTTCGCTGTCTGGAGGATGAGCCTTCGGGCCTGAGCCTGGGTGCCATCGCCAAGCGTAGCGGCCTGCCGCGCTCAACCGTCCAGCGGCTGGTAGACGCACTTGCACAGGAAGAACTGCTGGAGGTGCACGGTCGTGGTGGCGTTTGCCTGGGGCCGGCGTTGATGCGTTTGGCCTCCCACAGCCACGTTGATATCACCCAAAAAGCCAGGCCCTACCTTGAGGAGCTGTCTCGTGTGACGGGTGAGACAGCAAGCCTGGTCAGTGCCAGTGGTGCGCAAATGATGATTCTTCAATCTGTGGTCTCTCCTCATGCACTGCGGGTTGCGCCGGTCGCCGGTAGTTTTCTGAGCATTTACGCCACGGCCGGAGGGAAAATCCTGTTGTCCACGATGCCTGATCAAGCCATTGGGCAATTGCTAGGCAAGGCACTCAAACCGCTCACCGAGAAAACCCCGTCGCTGTCTCAGTTGCTGGAGCAACTTGAGACGATCCGCGAGGATGGATTCGCGCTGGATTTTGATGAACATACGCTGGGTGTGGGTGCAATAGCTGTAGGGCTGCAAACACCGCAGGGCCGCTATGCGATCGATGTGGTTGGCCCGGTATGGCGTATTGATCAGGCCAAAGACGCGGTGAAAGCAGCTCTCCTGAAATGCCGGGACGATATGGTCAATGGGCTGCGCAGCATTGACTAGCCTGTTCCCGGCTCTTGGGTTTACTGGACATACGCTTGGCCGGGGAATAATGCGTCGTAGTATTTTTTGCCGTCATGCAGGTGCTGGCCGAACCCAAAGCCGTGCTCCAGCATTGTTTGCATATCGGCTTCGGTGATGCGCATCACGTAACTGTTCTCTGTAGTGACCAGGGCACACTTGCGGCCTTTTGCTTCGCGGATGCTGAACCATTTGCCTGGGTCGGCATGTTGGCTGGGGTAGACCTGGCCGTCATGCTCGACTTGCCATGCGCCATCGAGCAGGATCCAGTAATCCGCGGCTGAAGTTGCCTGCTGATCGGCTTTGGCGATCACGGCACCCGGCTCGGCCGCCCACTCCATTGAGTGATCGATCACCCACTGCAGTTGTTCCGTCGACAGTGCGGTGAAAAAAGGCGTATGCCGCAGTAAATGCAAATAGGTAATAGAGGGTTTCATCGTCATCTCTTGCATGGCATCGGGTGTGCGCTTGCCTGTACACAGGCTCAGTCCCCACGCGACCAACAGCGCAAGGAGGGTGCCGTACAGATAATTGAGTCGCCGCCGATGCGCTGTATTGACCTGAAAATTCATTGTGGTCTTGGTTGCAGGTGGTTGGCGTGAGCAGTAAAAAGGTCGGCCTTTTGGCCGACCTGACCAGGTGTCATCAATGGCTCAAATAATCCCGCCGTTGGCGCGCAGGGTCTGGCCGTTGATCCAGGCACCGTCCGGGCCCGAGAGGAACGACACAACTGCTGCGATATCCGCAGGTTGGCCCAGGCGTTCCAGCGGCGCCAGTTTGGCCAGGCGATCGATTACTTCCTGAGGTTTGCCGTTAAGGAACAGGTCGGTTGCCGTCGGGCCTGGAGCCACGGCGTTGATGGTGATATTGCGACCGCGCAGTTCTTTGGCCAGAACGCTGGTCATGGCTTCTACTGCGGCTTTGGTGGCGGCATAGATCGAGTAGGTCGGTTGCAGCAGGGCGGTCACGCTGGACGAAAAGTTGATGATCCGCCCGCCATCACGCAAGTGCTTGGTGGCTTCGCGCAGGGTATTGAAGGTGCCTTTGAAGTTGATCGCCAGCAGTCGGTCGAAGGTCGCGTCGTCGGTATCGCCCAAGGGGGCTAGTGCCATGATCCCGGCATTGTTGACCAGCACATCGACACCGCCAAAGGTTGTGATGGTGGTTTCGAACAGTTGCTTGACCGCTGCACTGTCGCTGATATCGGCCTGGACCGCGATTGCGCTGCCCCCTTGCTGGGTGATTTTATCGGCCAGGGCGTGGGCCGGTTCAGCGCTTCCCGAATAATTGACCACGACTGCGAAACCATCGTGGGCAAGGCGTTCGGCAATGGCTGCGCCAATGCCACGTGAGGATCCGGTAACGATGGCGACTTTTTTGCTGGACGTATTCATGAGTTAAAACCCTTAAGAAAATAACCTGGCCCCCGGCACGTCTGCACAGTCGTGCGGGTGAGCTTAATCGTGCTCTGTCTAAAGGTTTGCATGTTCGGTTGCGGTGAATAAAGATGGGTTTTCTGCAATCTCTATTCGTAAAATCACAATAATGTTGCGCGCTGCTCAGATCGAAAATGAAGAATAAGTCATGTTTTTTAATTTGCTGAACAACGGTAGCTCAATTACTTTCCGCTGACTTTGAATCCGACTGCGCGTTAGCGCGTGGCCGGTTCAAACGGCGCAACACCCCAGCACAACTGCTGCTCGACACGGTTGATAAACCGCCTGTGTATGGGCGCCCAGGCCTTGGCCATCTGATCCGCTGTATTGACCCCGAATTCATCGCCCGCGTGTGCCACGTTCGGTAGCCGCAGTTACCGGGTGTGATGGCGCGTGCCGAACGTGTCGGGATCACACTCCAGAGATAAAAATAAAGTCGAGGATTCAAGAAGTGTTAGACAGGATAGTAGGGCCTCTTTTGCCTGTTGCATGCGTCATCCTCCTCGGCTTCATCGCCGGTAAGCGCGGGAAGTTAACCCACTCGGACAGCTTGTTGATCAGCCGTCTGGTGCTCGGCTGGATCATGCCGGCCTTGCTCTTCGTGGGCATGGCAAACACGCCGCGAGCGCAACTTTTGGACTTCAAGTACATTTTCGCGACGGTGATTGGCATCATCGGCATGTTCCTGCTGGCGCTGGGCATTGGCTGGCTGCGCCTTCGCGACCTCAAGGCGGCGACCCTCAAAGGACTGGTCAACGGTTTTCCGGATGCCGCGTTCATGGGGATCCCCATCCTGGGTGCCATGTACGGGCCGCAGAGCATCTATTCGGTGCTGGTCTTAAACCTTGTCGCAACCTTGATCATGATCCCCCTGACTATCACGTTGCTGACTATCGCCGATGGTAAAGGCAGTGGTGTTCAGGCGTTTGTGTCGAGCCTGTCAACGGCAGTTCGCAGACCTCTGGTGTGGGCGCCAGCGCTGGGCATTCTGCTGTCCATGCTGGAGTTCAAATTGCCCGCCGTGGCCGCCGAGTCGTTCAACCTTCTGGGCAAGGCGACGCCAGGGGTTTCGCTGTTCTGTCTGGGTTTGATCATGTCTACCGACACGTTGAAGATGTCGGGTGAGGTATGGACCAACCTGGGGCTCAAGCTGTTTGTTCAGCCGGCCTTGATGTTTGGGGCGATGGTGGTACTGGGCAGGCACGGCTTATTTGCCCAGCAAATGATCCTGTTGAGTGCGCTGCCCTCGGCGACGATACCGGCCATGTTCGCCAACCAGGCCGGTGTTTATCAGAGCGAGGCCGCGACCTCCATCTTGATCAGTACAGTGTTGTCGATCGTCACGTTTTCTGCCGCCATCTACCTCATAGACGGCGGGCTGGCTGCCTGATCAATACGTCTTGCCGGGGCGCGTTTTCAATAATCGCCCTGGGTCAGGGTAGAGCGGTCGATCTGGTCAATCGACGTAACACCTGTGAGCGTCATGGCGACGCGCATTTCCTTGCTGAAGATATCCAGCAGGTTTTCAACCCCGTGTTGCCCGTCAGCCGCCAGTGCATAAGCGCTGGAGCGCCCCAGCAAGCATCCTTTTGCGCCCAGTGCCAGCATGCGCACTACGTCCAGCCCGGAACGAATGCCGGAGTCGACGAGAACGGTCAGGTCGTCGCCTACGCTGTCGGCAATCGCGGGCAAGGCTTTGGCGGTGGACAGCACGCCATCGAGTTGGCGGCCGCCATGGTTGGAGACAACGATGCCGTCGGCGCCGAAACTCACTGCATCTTTAGCGTCCTGCGGGTCCAGGATGCCCTTGATGATCATCGGGCCTTTCCAGAACTCACGAATCCATTCCAGGTCTTTCCAACTGATGGACGCGTCGAAGTTGTTGGCCAGCCAGCCGATGTAGTCCTCCAGCGTGGTAGGTTTGCCGCGGTATTTAGTGATATTGCCCAAGTCATGGGGGCGCCCCAACAGGCCCACATCGAGCGCCCAGCCTGGCTTGGTCATGGCTTGCAGGATGCGCCGCGAGGAGGCGTACGGCCCGGACATCCCGGAGTGGGCATCACGATAGCGCGCCCCTGGGGTGGGCATGTCAACGGTAAACACCAGGGTCGTTACGCCCGCTGCCTGGGCACGCTCCAGCGCGTTACGCATAAAGCCGCGGTCTTTGAGCACGTACAACTGAAACCAGATCGCCTGCGGGCTCTGCGACGCCACCTCTTCAATGGAGCACACCGACACCGTCGACAGGCAATAAGGGATGCCTTTGTTGGCGGCAGCCTTGGCCACCTGCACTTCACCGCGACGGGCGAACATGCCGGTCAGGCCGACCGGGCTGAGGATGACCGGCATTGCGTGTTCCTGGCCAAACAGCGTGGTCTTGAGGCTCAGGCTCTCGACGTTTCGCAGGATGCGTTGGCGCAAGCTGATGGACGAGAGGTCGGCGCTGTTGGCGCGCAGGGTGTGCTCGGCGTAGGCACCACCGTCGATGTAGTCGAACAGAAAGCGCGGCAACTTGCGTTTAGCGGCTTCACGATAATCGGAAGCGGATGAAATAATCATGTCAATCATTCCTCAAAAACCAGATGAGCTCAGTGACCGCGCCGTGTCGCCGAGGTGGGCTAAAGATAGGCAAAAACCAATTCTGCGTCAGCAAGGCGTTCAAGTCCCTTGAAGACGAGTTGGGCATGCCCTTGTTTAACCGCGCCGGTCACAAAGTTTAGCTGACGGCTGCCGGTGAGATCGCCTGCCGGCGTGCACTTGTTTTGCTCTCTGAGCGTAGTGACATGCTCGCTGAAATCAACGAACTGCTCGACCTCAAGCGTGGCAGGTTGCGCATCGGCCTGCCACCGGTGGGTTGTAGGGTGTTGTTTGCGGCCATGTTTGGCACCTACCGTAAAGCGCTACGCAACTGTAGTCGCTGTCGAGGTACGAAGGCTGCGATCTTTTAACATCAAAAGATCGCGAGGCAAGCTCGCTCCTACGGTTTTGTGGTGCCCCGCAAGCTGCGTTCCATCCGCGCCAGACCTTCTTCCAGGGTCGAGCGCGGGCAACCGAAATTGAGCCGTACAAATTGCTGACAGGCTGCGCCGAACTCAGTCCCGGCGCTCAGGGCAACCTTGGCCTCTTCGAGGAAAAAGCGTTGCGGGTCTTCCAGGCCCAGTGCAGAGCAGTCCAGCCAGGCCAGGTAAGTGCTTTGCGGCGCGTGCAGGGTAATGCCCGGCAGCCGCGAGCGCACGGCCTCAAGCAGATAGTCACGGTTACCCTGCAGGTAAGCCAGCAGCTCGATCAACCACGGTCTGGCATCGGCGTAGGCGGCGCGAGTGGCTTCCAGACCCAAGGCATTTACACTGTCGACCATGCCGGCGCGGGCGTTATCAAAGCGCTCACGTAGCTGCGGGTTCTGGATCACCGCAAACGCGGTCTTCAGACCGGCAATGTTATAGGCCTTGCTGGCCGACATCAGAGTCACCGTGCGGTGCGCGAACTGCGGATCAAGTGACGCAATAGGCACATGGCGCAGACCATCGAATTGCAGATCGGCGTGAATTTCGTCGCTGATGATCAGCGCATTGTGCTCGACACAGGCATGACCAATATCTGTCAGTTCGCTGGCAGAAAAGCTCTTGCCCAACGGATTGTGCGGGTTGCTCAACAGCAGCGCACCGGCGCTGGCCAACGCCTCGTGCAGTGCCGGGATATCGGTATAGCAGTGGCCTTGGAGATCGGCCTGGAACGGCAACTCAATGCTTGGCAACTGCCAATGGCTGGCGGCATTACGCAGCGGCGAATAGTTTGGTGTCTGCACAACCACCCCCGCACCCAGTTCGATCAATGAGCGCAGCGCCATACTGACGCCGGGTTCGATACCCGGTAGAAACACCAGATCCTGAGGTTCGATCCGCCAGGCATAGTTATGCCAAAGGTAATCAACCAGCGTGTGGCGCAACGCGTCGGTAGCCAGGCAATACCCGAAAGCAGGGTGTGCGATGCGCTGTTGCAAGGCCTGCTGAATGACCGGCGCAACGGCAAAATCCATGTCCGCGACCCACATCGGCAGAACCTCATCCGGATAGCGGCCCCATTTTTTACTGCCGCTGCCGGCACGATCCAGCAGCGTATCGAAGTCAAAAGTCATGCTGTTCTCAAAGAAGTCAAAAGGTGTCAGCGCAAGGCATACACCGCCGTGTGGGGCGCTTGGATCGCGTTATTGAAACGGGCGTCATAGTACGCACCGTTGGCACCAAACGGCCACTGTCTGGTGTTAAAAGACGCTGGGTTATGCGGGGTGGGGGTGTTGATCGGTTTGAGTAGTGCATCAGACGTCGTTCGCCGGGGGTTGTCGCTGTAACGCGTTTCGTAGGCGAGGGTGTCGCCGTCCCAGCCGTAGATGTTTTGGCCGCAGACGTATTGGGTGTTGAGCGTGCGCTGCTGTTGCTCGATCCACGCCTGGCCGGTGCCGGACGTGCAGTGGGCTTTGGAGTATTTGGCTACCCGTCGTCCGAGTGCGTCGTAGGCGAAATCGGCGGTGAGGTGGTCGTCTTCGTAGCGGGTCAGGCGGTCATAGAGGTCCCAGGTGAAGCGAGCTTTTTTGCCGTTGTCGAGGCGTTCAAGCAGGTTGCCGCGGGCGTCGTAGGTGTAGTGCTGGCCGACGTAGTCGCGCAGCAGGTTGTCGAGGAGCTTGGGCGGCGGGTGGTGGATGGGCCGGCGCGGAGCCTTGGGGTCTAGCAGGTTGCTGGCCGGGTCGAAGGCGAAGGTTTCTTCGCCCTTCAGGGTAGTGGCACCGAGCAGGCGGCCGAGCGGGTCGTAACGGTAGTTGATGTCGCCACGGCGGTTGTCGTGCAGGTCGGTCAACTGCCCGGCGTCGTCATAGCGGTAGTTGCGCACCAGCAGGCGCGTGCTTGAGCCGGTAAGGGCTACGGTTTGTTCCTGTAACTGGCCGTTGGGCGTCCAACTCTGGCGCTGTTGTAGGCCGTTGCCTTGATGGCGGGCGATTTCGCGACGCAGGTCGTCGCGCTGGTAGCTGAGCAGTTCGATGTCGTCGACTTTCATCGTCAGCAAGTGGCCGCTGCCGTAGGTCAGCCAACTGACCCGGTGGCCGTCGGGGCGGATGGTGGCAATGCGTTGGTTGAGGGCGTCGTACTCGTGCTGCCAGATGGCAACGTGGCAGGGTTCGTAGAGGTGCAGGTGCTGGTGTTCACGGGTGTTGTTGCCCGCCGCATCGTAAAACCACTGCAGTTTGCAGGTCCGGAGCGTCGGAGTGGCTGAGCAGACGGCTTTTAGCATTGCGGGTTTTGATGGGGATCGTAGGCATTGGCGTTGTTGAGCCAATGGCGGTGATACTGAATTGTTAAAGAACGCTCGCTGACATGCTCAACGGTGAATTGATGCCCACGAGCCGCTGGCGATCAGCTTGGCACTGCAGGTAGTCTTCATGCCGTTTAGTGCTACCGGAACGCCGTTGACGGAATAGCTGTTGCTGTCTTCGACAATCGACCCCATGCACAGGGGCGGCGCATCACTAGTTAGCCTTTGGCTACCATTAGTTCGCCGTTGAGACACAGGGTGGGGCATGGTTTGGTTGACGAGTCCTCCGTGGTTTGTAATATACATTTCATAAAGAAGAGATCCTTGGAGTGATAGGGCACGATTTTTTAGTTGGTTGGAATTCACTGCTGAGGTCGAAGTCTGATGTTGTAGTTGGCAACGCGACTAACTCTGTCATCGGTATCCGAACACAGACGTTTAAGTATTGCATGAGGTGTTTTTTGGTTTGACGCAATCGCCTGTCTAACTATGGGGTGCTCGTCATTTGATAGGAGGGCTAATATCTTAGTATCAGATCTTCTTTTTTTTGCAATGCCATGCCTTGTCTTCCAGTTTTCACTTTTTGACAAAAGATTTATTGTGTTGGGCTGGAGAGTTTCGTTTTGCAGTATGAAAATTTCATAGTCTGGATATTTTGCGATTACATTCTCCCAGACGCTCTCATCTGCCTCTTCGGTAATGGCTCTTTTATTGTCAGCTTCAATGTTGCTGTTGATAAGATTGATAAATTCCTCGGCTGAAATGATCATTTTTTGTCCTGGTATTTTAATTTCTTTAGGTCGACGGAGCGACCTGTCGAGCCTTTATGCTTTCCTTTCATGATGTCTCCATACTCATTGAGGTCTGCTGTCCACTCTAGGGTTCCAGCGCTACTCGATTCTGTGAATAATTTCCACGCGCTTCCTCAGTGTTCGGTTTTATCGGCTGAGTACAAATAGCCGTCTTTCGGATCTCGAAATAGAGTTACGTTTCCTACTCCAGGAATATGCCCGTTACACTTTCTGCCATATCGTTCGACGCTCCATTTGTGTGCGAAACATTGTCGGTTGGCAATGTTTGGTTTTGCTGTTGGAGTTGGTTTTCTCCCTGATTTTGAGAGCCCAAACGGATCAATCCACCCCACCGGATTCGGCGCATACGCATAGACATTCAGCCCACCCGCAAACCCGATCGGGTCTTTGCTGATAAACCGTCCGACTTGCGGATCATAGTACCGATAGCGGTTGTATTGCAGTCGGTATCTACATCCAAGTATTGTCTTTGACAACGCAGTGAATTATTCAGGGTTGCGTAAGCTGCGGTTTCAGTTAAGTGCTATTGGGTAAATTGCCATGGTTAAGTAAGATTGTACTGTTGCCTAAATCGAGTCGTTGACTTTACGCTAGGATTAATTTTTTAGCGTGGTGTTTTGTGGTGCGTGTGGTGTTAGCATAGTTGTGCTTTAAATGTGTTTAGCTATTTTGAAATTTCTGCATCAAGTGAGTTAATACTTTTAAGTGGCAAGGTTATTGAAAGCTCCTGTCCAAGCTCTGTGTTTTTTTTTTAGCTATAAATGGTTTATCAATTTCTTCGTCGAGAATCGCTTTGAAAATATCTCCAGTTTTCATGTTTTTTACTGAAAATATAGGGTTTGCATCCATGAAGCTGGTTCCATCGGAGAACTTTGTGTTGTAAAAAGGTAGTGAGAAGCTGCTGGTTTCTATTTTTTTTGTATTGGCTAAGTGTGTGAATTTATTAACGATGTGTTCCTCTAGGCTTTTATAGGTGTCAGGGTTTGATAGGTAGTTTTTGAACATTTTATTTCTCCGTTAATGCTGTGCCTGACGTGATTTCTATATCGACATGTTTGTGCCGGGTATCTTTCACCATGAATGTTTTACTTACAGGTGCGCTGACCCCTTCACATCTGTATGCATCATCAATAAAGCGTTCCGCTTTGCCAAAAACACCTTCTCGTATCTTCATATCTGTGCGACTAATTTTTTCTTTGAGTTTTTCCATTTTTAGTTCCGCATCCGCCGCAGTAAGCGACTCATCTTGGTTCCAGCTCACAGACTGCTCAAGCTTTTTCCCTTGTGCTTGTATTCTTCCTCTGTGGACGGCCAGCCCAAACGGATCAACCCACCCCACCGGATTCGGCGCATACGCTTAGACATTCAGCCCATCCGCAAACCCGATCGGGAGTTTGCGGATAAACTTTCTGACTTGCGGATCATAGTACCGCTGGAGGTTGTAGTGCAGGCCGCTTGCTACATCGATGTATTGCCCCTGAGAGCGAAACGGGTTCTTGAGGTTTGCATGTACGGCAATTCCAATGGGAGCACTGTTGATGGAGTAGGTATTTCAGTCCTAGGTGTAGGAAACGACCTTTTGTATATACGGCATATCTCTAGGTTATTTAGCCTGCCATCGCCCAACTGTTGAGTATGGGCATGCACTCGCTGGTCAGGGAGCTTTAGTCAATAGATATAGTATATGGTTTATTATGCTATATCCATGAATGCGTGAAATTGAATCTCATTGTTTGTTCTGTTGTTTCGGAATGGCAAATATTCTTATGAATTCATCGTTGCAGGTGTGGTCATGAAATCTGCTTTCATAAAAGATAAAGCTGGCATCAAGGTTGCAGTTAATGAAGTGGTTTTTAATTGTTGTCAGCTCAGCAGATATTTCATTTGGCTGTTGATGCATAAGTGTTTTTTGAAGGTTGTCGTCCTTTTTTTGATTAGGGTATATGAATATGTTGGGAATGATGGGGTGGTTGGCGCGGCAACTTTTAAAGCTGGTGAATGTTATGGCAGTAAATAGTTCCTCTTTATTTATGTTTTTGATTTTGCTGATGGTGTGTATTGAATTGAGTAGAAAAACTGAAAGCCCTATCAGGAATTCTAGCGTGTCATTTTGCTTTAGTAATTCTGATAGTCTGCTGATTCTGCTGTCTCTTGATATGAGAGGCACTTCCTCGAAATTATCATGATTTGAAAAAAATATATCCATATCGTTGTATGGTTCTTTGCTTATTATGTCGTTATATAGATTTTCTAGTTTCATTTCTTAGGTATTTCCCATCCGTGATCGTTTAACCATTCGACTGTTTTGTTGGAAAAATTTACGTCGCCTTTGCCCTTGTCATGAATTGTTCCATCTAGGTTGTAGCCTGACCCACATGGGCAATGTGCATGCCATTGACTATTAGGTACGCTCTGTTCTGGTCCGTCAATGCGTACAATTTCAGGTGGCGCTTGCTCCCTTTTAACTTTGATTTGAGCTTCTTTCGGTGTTCCGCCTGATCGGCGTTTCTTTCTAGCCAACCCCAGCGGATCAACCCACCCCACCGGATTCGGCGCATACGCATAGACATTCAGCCCGCCCGCAAAACCGATCGGGTCTTTGCTGATAAACCTCCCGACCTGCGGATCATAGTACCGATAGCGGTTGTAGTGCAGCCCGGTTTCGGTGTCGAAGTACTGCCCTTGAAAGCGCAGCGGGTTGCGGATGTTTTCGCGAGTTGCGCTGTCTGTACGCTTCTCTTTGGCCAACCCCCACGCTTGATACGTCCCACTCCAGGCAATCTCTCCGCGTTGGTCGGTGAGTTCCATGGGCGTGCCGAGGTGGTCGCATTGGTACCAGGCCATGGCGTTGAACGGTTTTGCCACGGGTTGGTGTTGCCACAGCGGGTCGCGGTCGATGTGGTAGCCGTTTTCATGGTTTGGCTCGCGCACGAGCGACAGGTTGCGGTTTTCGACGGTTTGGGCGACGGGGATGAAGCTGCCCGGTTCGTAGAAGTAGTGGATCAGACGTCGTTCGCCAGGGTTGTCGCTGTAGCGTGTTTCATAAGCGAGGGTGTCGCCGTCCCAGCCGTAGATGTTTTGGCCGCAGTCGTATTGGGCGTTGAGCGTGCGCTGCTGTTGCTCGATCCACGCCGGGCCGGCGCCGGGGCTGGGCGGGCAGTGGGCTTTGGAGTATTTGGCTACCCTTCGCCCCAGTGCGTCGTAGGCGAAGTCGGCGGTGAGGCGGTCGTCTTCGTAGCGGGTCAGGCGGTCGTAGAGGTCCCAGGTTAAACGGGCTTTTTTGCCGTTGTCGAGGCGTTCAAGCAGGTTGCCGCGGGCGTCGTAGGTGTAGTGCTGGCCGACGTAGTCGCGCAGCAGGTTGTCGAGGAGCTTGGGCGGCGGGTGGTGGATGGGCCGGCGCGGGGCCTTGGGGTCTAGCAGGTTGCTGGCCGGGTCGAAGGCGAAGGTTTCTTCTTTGTACTGGCTGCTGGCACCGAGCAGGCGGCCGAGCGGGTCGTAACGGTAGTTGATGTCGCCACGGCGGTTGTCGTGCAGGTCGGTCAGTTGCCCTGCATCGTCATAGCGGTAGTTGCGCACCAGCAGGCGCGTGCTTGAGCCGGTAAGGGCTACGGTCTGTTCCTGCAACTGGCCGTTGGGCGTCCAGCTCTGGCGCTGTTGCAGGCCGTTGCCTTGATGGCGGACGATTTCGCGATGCAGGTCGTCGCGCTGGTAGCTGAGCAGTTCGATGTCGTCGACTTTCATCGCCAGCAAGTGGCCGCTGCCGTAGGTCAGCCAACTGACCCGGTGGCCGTCGGGGCGGGTGGTGGCAATGCGTTGGTTGAGGGCGTCGTACTCGTGCTGCCAGATGGCAACGTGGCAGGGTTTGTAGAGGTGCAGGTGCTGATGTTCGCGGGTGTTATTGCCCGCTGCATCGTAAAACCACTGCAGTTTGCAGGTCGGGTTGGTGGCCAGCAGCAGGTTGCCGTTGCCATCGTAAGCAAAGGTTTCGGTCTGCCATTGCTTGCCACCCTGGTAGGCGGCGTGGCGGGCGCTCAGGCGGCCGAGCGGGTCGTAGTCGTATCGCCAGACCCGGTCGCCGTCGGATCGATGGGTCGGCTGTTGGCTGCCGTTCTCGTACTGGTAGTGAATGGTTTGCCGGTCGAAGCCGGTTTCGCTCAGCAACTTGCCTGCCGGGTCGTAGGCGAAGGTGGCTGTGCTGTTGTTCTCGTTACGCAGTTCCAGTAATTGGCCGAGTTTGTCCCAGCGGTAGGCCAGGGTGCTGCCGTCGGCCTGCTGGCGTTGCTGGATCAACCCGGCTTCGTTGTAGTGCCACACGGTGCGCTGGCGCAGGGCGTCAGTGTGGCTGAGCAGGCGGCCTTCGGCGTCGCGCTCGAAATGCTCTTCGGTGTTGTCTGGCAGGGTCAGGCGCACCAGTTGCCCGGCGCTGTAATGGTAGGCGGTGATGTTGCCCACAGCGTCGGTAAAACGGCTGAGCTGGCCGAGGGCGTTGTATTGCCATTGGCTGACTTTGCCCGAGCAGTCGGTGTAGCGGGTCAGTTGGCCGTCGGCGTTGTAGGCCAGGTGTTTGTTGCCGCCGAGGGCGTCGGTGATGAGCACCGGCAGGTTGTCGCTGTTGTAGACGTAGCAGGTTGTGTTCTCCAGCGGGTCGAGGGTTTCGATGATGTTGCCGCGCGGGTCGTAGTCGTATTTCCACAGGCCGCCTTCGGCATCGCGGGTCTTGAAGCGCTGGTCCTGGTCATCATAGGCGTGGTGAATGCTGCTGCCGTCGGCGCGGGTGTGTTGCAGCAGGTTGCCGCGCTCGTCGTAGGCGTAGGTATCGGTACTGCCGTCGGTGTGGATATGGCGGGTGACGTTTTTGGCGGCGTCGCGAAAGAGCCATTCTTCGTTGCCGTCGGGGTAAATGATGCGGTAGGTGTAGCCAAGGATGTCGTAGTAGTGCCAGGTCTCTTGGCCGAGGGCGTCGGTGACGTAGGTGAGACGGATGTTGGCGTCCCATTCCAGGCGGGTGTCGTAGCTGCCGTCGTCGGCCCACTCGCGCACGGCTTTGGCATCCGGACCGTCGCCTTGCCATTGCAGGTTCATGCCACGCCCGGTGCGGTCGGTGTAGCGGGTGATCAGGTGATGCTGATATTGATACGCCCACTGCGCGGCGTGTTCGTCGCGGGCAGCGCGCAGATCGCCGTGTTCGTCATAGTCGTAGCCCGCCAGTTGGCGCAAGGGCGCGCCTTCGTGCATCAGCCACAGGGCGTTGATGCGGCCGTGGTCGTCGAGCTGGGTGTGGATGTGCTGGTGCGGGGTCTCGCCCTGGTGGGTGATCAGATCCGACAGCACTGCCTGGCCTGCGTGCTGGTGGTCATAGTGCAGGGTGACGCGGGCGCCGCCGCGCAGGGTGATGGCGGTGAGGCAGAAGTGTTTGCCGATGCGCTGGTAGTGTTCCTGGCTTTGATGCCCTCGGGCCAACGACAGTTCATGCTCGCTGGTGCGCACCAGCACGACATCTTCTATCGGGTCGTGGTGAAACTTGCCCGGTTTGAGCAATGGATAGTCATGACTGCGCCCATCGTCGGCGTGGTAGACCAGCCCTTTGTGACGAACCTCAAAAAACATGGAATAAGGGGTTGTCCAGCGTGCACCGAATATCCCGCTGTCAAGCGCTGACTGGCTTGAGCGATAGGCCCGCGACCACTCGATCGGGAAAGGTCCCGCAAGCGTAAAGTCGGTGTGGGCGAGGTATTCGCTGCCACGGGCGAAGCTGATGCTGTGGCCAGTGACCGGGCAAACGACATTTTTAGCGCAATTGGCATCTTTGCGCGCAGGGGCCTGGCGGCCAGTGGCGCCAAGGTTCCCTTGACCGCTGATGCTTTTGGCGTGTGCCGAGTGAGAGACCGGAACGTTTGCGTTGAGGTCTCTGCGTTTCTTTTTGGTGGCCTTGCTAAGTACTGAGAGCAAGTAGCCAACACTGTGTTCGGTGTTGACGTCTGCCAGTGCGGCCAACTGGCTGTTCACTTCCTTGGCGAGCTGACGCAGAAGCCCGGCATTGAAGAGAGCAAGTCTTTTAATGTCTTCAGGGATGTAGCCGCTGGCACTGTTCAGGGCGCTTACAGCTGCTTTACCCGGCGCATGGGTAATGGCGCTACCGATCAGTTTAAGCAGTGAAGTTGAGTCGCTGGTGGGCGGCTCCTTGTAGTGAAGGGTGCCGCTGACGAGATCTTCGATGCCCTGCGCGAAGCTGAGCATTATTTCTTGGCCCTTGGCACCGGCTCTTTTCAGCATGTCGTCGAGCTGGGCTTGGGCTTTTTCCACAAAGTCTTCAAGCGAGCCAAGGATGGTGGCGTTCAAGTGGCTGACCAGAACGCTGATGAGTGCGTCACCGAGCACGGCTTTGGGGTTCTGATTGATTTTCTGTCGTACGAGAAAAAGCGTTGGGCGCAAACTGGTGCGCGCGCCTGCCATGAAGGGCGGGGCCGGTATGATTCCGATGAGATTGATGGCCAGGCTGACCCAGTCGAGCAGATGGCGTTTTTCGCTGCGAGCAAGGGTGATGATGTCGTTGACCGCATCAATAGCGGCCATGATGTTGTTGATGATCGGGATGTAGTTGGCGACCGTTTTCAGCCCTTGCAGGGTGATCCGGTCGCCGCTGATTTCTCGCAGCCAGGTATCAACACTATTTGCGCCTTTTTTCAGGTCTTCGACGCCAATCGTGTCCAGTGGCGCAACAGCGACTTGGCCCTGGCGAGTACTCATTGGCCTTGCTCCCGGGTGGCGTGCGCTGCCAGCAGGGTGTGCGCAATCTGAGTGGCGGCTTTGCCGGGCAATGCGGGAGATGTCGAGTCGAAGTCCGGGGCATGGGGCTTACCGATATAACTGCTTAACGCCCAGGTGTCCGAGGGGTCTTTGCCCAGCTGTGCTTTGGCCGGGCCGGGGGCGAGGCCTGCCACGGCAGCGTGGCCCTGCGCGTCGAGCGTGCCCGTGAAGATTTGGCCTGATGCGTCCTCTACTTGATAAGCCGCGCCTTTAAAGGCGTGCTGGCTTGCATAGTGCTGAAACAATTCCAGATTGCCCTGGCCGCTCTTCGGTTCACCGGGAAACGCCGCGGCCTGGCTTTGCGCGTTTTTATAGGCAAAGTTGCTGGCATGGGCGATGTATTGGCCGCGAGTGGTGTGGGTGATACCACCGGCGTTATAGGTGGTGGTGCTGCCCGCGGCCATGATCACCAGTTCTTCTTTGGCGCTGAGGGTGATGCGTTCGGCGGTGGCGGTGATGTTGAGCTTGGCCAGCAGGTTG